>NZ_VDEK01000040.1:0-24785 GCF_007668225.1 Cereibacter sediminicola
TGCCGATGTGGCGGCGCATGTGGTGCAGGTGCGCCTCATCCGCCGGCCGCTCGACCCCCTTGCGGGTCATGTGGAACAGCTGTTCGCCGCAGACCTCGACATGGCCCCCTGTGATGGTTTCCAGCGTCATCAGGATGCGCAGGATCGTCGTCTTGCCCGATCCCGAAGGCCCGATCAGCGCCAGTTTCTCGCCCGGCATTACGTCGAAGGACAGGCCGTCGAGCACCTTCAGGCTGCCGAAGGATTTCTCAAGGCGATCTATTCGGATGATCGGCTGCGTCACGCCTGCCCTCCTGGGGTCGTTCATGGACAGGTTTGAGCCTGAACAAAATCATGTCAAAACAAAAATAATATCATTACAATTTAGGCCGCCACGTCAGACAAAAGACGCTCAGATCGTGGGCAGCGGCGGTTCGGGCGTGTCTCTTAAAAGGCCGGCGATCAGCGACAGGCCGCGCCGAAGGTCTTCGGCGCGGGTAGATCCCAGCGAGACGCGAATCGCCTGCGGCGTCGCCTTGTCGCTGGCGCGGAAGGCGTGGCCCGCGGCGACGCCAAGTCCCAGGAAGCGCGCCTGTTCGACGAAGGCTTCCTCGGACCAACCCTCGGGCAGCGGCAGCCAGAGGTGCAGGCTGTTGGGGTGGCAGACGGGCATCTGCGCGCCCAGCACCTCGCGCGCCAGCGCGTGTCGATCGGCCATGGCTCGGGCCTGCCAGGCGGCCAGTTCGGTCACGGTCCCGTCCTTCACCCAGTGCGAAAGCAGGTCCGCCATCGGCGGCGTCGCCATCCAGTTGGACACCAGATGTCGATTGGCCGCCGCGGTGGCGAAGCGCGGCGGGGCGTGCAGATAGGCGAGACGCAGGCCCGGCACCGTGATCTTGGTGAAGCCGCAGATGTGCAGCGTGCGCTCGGGTGCCAGCGTGGCAAAGGCCGGCGCGCGGTCCGGGATCATCGCGTTCAGGATGTCGTTCTCGATGATCGCCAGATCGTGGCGTCGGATCACCTCGACGAGTTCGGCGCGCCGGTCGACGGGCATCATCACCGCCAAGGGATTGATGACATTGGGCTGAAGATAGACCGCCCGGATCTGGCCTCGACGGGCGGCCTCGTCCAGTGCGGATGGGAGCAGCCCGTGGGCGTCGATCGCGAGCGCCTCCAGATGCAGGCCCAGATAGGTACAGAGCGGCTTCAGCGTGTGATGCGTCAGCGCGGCGGCGGCAATGCCCGCGCCCGGAGGCGCAGCACTCATCACCGCGGCGGTGATGGCGGGTGTGGCGCCGTTCGTCAGCACGATGCCGGTCGGTTCGGCCGGCACACCCAGCCCGTTCAGCCACTCGACCGCCACGGCACGGTGGTGGGGCATGACCATGTTCGGCCGGAAGGAGAGCGCCGAAGCCGCCGTCAGGTTCTCGGCGAGCCAGGCAAAACCCTCGCGCAGCCGGTCCATGTGAAGCGTCTCGACCACCGGCTTCAGGATCGAAAGGTCGATCACCTCGCCCGGCCGTTCCGGCAGGTAGGGCTGCCGCGCCTCGGCCCCCGGTCCCAGCACGAACGACCCGCGTCCGACCTCTCCCTGAATCAGCCCCCGTCGGATCAGCTCGTCATAGGCGCGGCTGACGGTTTGCAGCGACAGGCCCAGCTGGTCGGCCAGCTTGCGCTGCGGCAGAAGGCGCGCGCCGGGTGACAGGTGCCCGCCTTCGATGGCGCGCGCGAACTGCTCGGCCAGCGAAAGATAGGCGGGACGGGACAGGCTGGCGGGGTTGGGCATCCATATTGTCATGATTGCCATGCTGCCGAAACTCATGTCATTCTGCAAACCATTCTTCCGGGAGGATGCCATGAAGCTGGACCCGATCGACCTGCGCATCCTTGAGGCCGTCCAGAAAGAGGGGCGGATCACCAAGCTGCGGCTGGCCGAGGTGGTGGGCCTGTCGCCGACGCCCTGCTGGCTGCGCCTGCGCAAGCTGGAGCAGGCGGGCCTGATCGCGGGCTACCATGCCCGACTCGCGCCGCGCCGGGTGGCGCCCTTTGCCACCGTGCTGGTCGAGGTGACGCTGGCCAATCACCGGCAGGCCGATTTTGACCGCTTCGAGCGCGCGGTCGCGGCGCGCGACGAGGTTCTGGCCTGCTGGTCGGTGGGCGGCGGAGTCGACTACATCCTGAAGGTAGTGGCGCGCGACATCGACGCCTATCAGCGGCTGATCGACGGCCTGCTGGCCGACGAGGTCGGGATTGACCGTTACTTCACCTATATCGTCACCCGTACGGTAAAGGAGGACGGGCCGCTTCCGATGGTGCTTTTCGCGGGCTTCTAGAGACTTTCTCTACCCGCGTCCAAGGTGCCAGCCCGGATGGACCACTCGGCAGCCCCACTTTGGATCCCTTCTCTGTCGAAATCGATCAGGATGAAGGGACGCTGAAGGAGGCTCCATGAACGCCCGACCGCTCCAGACGACGCATTCCGCCCTGTCCCGCCTGTCCGACCGGGCGCTGTTCCGCACCCTCGGCCATGTGGGTGGCCGGTGGACGGCTGCGCCCGATGCCGCCGATTTTGCGGTAACCGATCCCGCCAGCGGCGCGCTGGTCGCGCGCGTCGCCCGTCTGGGTTCGGCCGAGACCGACGCCGCCATCGCTGCAGCGCGCGCATCCTTTCCAGGCTGGCGCGACCGCCGCCCGCAGGAGCGCGCCCGCATCCTGCGCCGCTGGGCCGAGCTGATGCTGGCGGCGACCGAGGATCTGGCGCTGATCATGACGCTTGAACAGGGCAAGCCGCTGGCTGAAAGCCGGGGCGAGATCGCCTATGCCGCCGAGTTCCTCGACTGGTATGCAGGCGAGGCGCCGCGCCTGAATGTCGAGGGCGTGACCCCGCATCTGCCCGAAGTCGAGATGATCGTGCGGCGCGAGGCGCTGGGTCCGGTGGGCGTGGTGACGCCTTGGAACTTCCCCAGCGCGATGATCACTCGCAAGGTGGCCGCCGCGCTGGCCGCGGGCTGCACCGCCGTCGTGCATCCCAGCGCCGAGACGCCGCTGTCGGCGCTGGCGCTGGCTGAACTAGCCGAGCGCGCGGGTCTGCCGCCGGGCGTGATGAACGTGGTGCCGGGTGAGGCCGCGGAGATCGTCAGCCAGATGTGTGCCGACCCGCGGCTGGCGGCGCTGTCCTTCACCGGCTCGACCGAAATCGGCCGACTGATCGCCACGAACTCGGCCCCAAGCCTGAAGCGGCTGGTGATGGAACTGGGCGGCCATGCGCCGATGCTGGTCTTTGCCGATGCCGACCTCGACCGCGCGGTGGATCTGGCGATGGCCGCGAAATTCGCTACCTCGGGTCAGGATTGCCTTGCCGCGAACCGTATCTACGTCGAGCGCACAATCCAGCCGGCCTTCACCGAGCGCCTCGCCCGGCGGATCGCTGCGCTGAAGGTGGGGCCGGGCCTTGATCCCGCCACGCAGATCGGGCCGCTGATGCACGCCCGGGCGCTGGCGAAGGTTGCGGCGCAGGTCGAGGACGCGCGGGCGCGTGGAGCGCGGCTGGTCACCGGCGGGCAGGCCCATCCCGACCTACCACTGGCCTACTGCCGACCCTTCTCGTCGGCGCCCCCGACGATGCGCTGATCCACCGCGAGGAAACCTTCGGACCCGTCGCCTCGCTTCTTGCGTTCGACAGCGAGGCCGAATGCGTCGCCCGTGCCAACGCCACCGACTACGGCCTCGTGGCCTACGTCGTCACCCGCGACGGGGCGCGTGCGCTGCGCCTTGCACGGGCGCTCGATTTCGGGATGGTGGCGGTCAACCGCGTCAAGATCACCGGCGGCCCGATCCCCTTCGGCGGATGGAAACAGTCGGGTCTTGGCCGCGAAGGTTCGCGTCACGGGATCGAAGCCTTCACCGAGTTGAAATACATTTGCATCGACACGGCCGCCTGAGCCGGAAAGGACCATCATGCTCGACCGCGACAACGATCTGAACGCCTGGGACCGCGACCACTTCTTCCATCCCTCGACGCATATGGGCACCCACGCCCGCGGCGATACCCCGCGCCGGATGATCACCGGCGGCTCGGGCTGCCGGATCACCGACGCCGAGGGGCGCGAAAGCCTCGACGCCTTTGCGGGCCTCTATTGCGTGAACGTGGGCTATGGCCGCACGGAGGTCGCCGAGGCGATCGCCGAGCAGGCGCGCCAACTCGCCTATTACCACGCCTATGTTGGCCACGGCACCGAGGCGAGCGTGACGCTGGCCCGCATGATCATCGAGCGCGCACCCGCGAACATGAGCCGGGTCTATTTCGGCCTGTCCGGCTCGGACGCGAACGAGACCAACATCAAGCTGATCTGGTATTACAACAACGTCCTCGGCCGCCCCGAAAAGAAGAAGATCATCAGCCGCTGGCGCGGCTATCACGGCTCTGGGCTGATGACCGGATCGCTCACCGGGCTGTCGCTGTTCCATGCGCAGTTCGACCTGCCGCTTTCGCCGGTACTGCATACCGAGGCGCCCTATTTCTTCCGCCGCGAGGACCGCAGCCAGACCGAGGAGCAGTTCAGCGCCCATTGTGCGGCGAAACTCGAGGAGCTGATCCTTGCCGAGGGTCCCGACACGATCGCGGCCTTCATCGGCGAGCCGATCCTCGGCACCGGCGGGATCGTGCCGCCGCCCGCCGGATACTGGGCGGCGATCCAGGCGGTGCTGAAGAAATACGACATCCTTCTGGTGGCCGACGAGGTCGTGACGGGCTTCGGCCGCCTCGGCACGATGTTCGGCTCGGTCCATTACGGAATGGAGCCCGACCTGATCACCATCGCCAAGGGGCTGACCTCGGCTTATGCGCCGCTCTCGGGTTCGATCGTGTCACAGCGGATGTGGGACGTCCTGGTCGAGGGCTCGGACCGGTTCGGACCCATCGGCCACGGCTGGACCTATTCGGCGCATCCGGTCTGCGCGGCGGCGGGCGTAGCGAACCTGAAGCTGATCGACGAGCTGGACCTTGTGCGCAACGCGGGCGAGGTGGGCGCCTACTTCCGCGCGGCTCTGGCCGATGCGCTCTCGGGCCATGGCCATGTCGGCGAGGTGCGCGGTGACGGCCTGATGGCGGCCGTCGAATTCGTCGAGGACCGCGACGACCGCCGCTTCTTCGACCCCGCGCGCAAGGTGGGGCCGGCGGTGTCGGCGGCACTGCTGGAGAACGGCGTCATCGGCCGCGCGATGCCGCAGGGCGACATCCTGGGTTTCGCCCCGCCGCTCTGCATGACGCGCGAGGAGGCGGACATGGTGGTGAGCGCCACGCAAGTGGCGGTCAGAAGGGTGCTGGGTTGATTTCCCCACGTCCGTAATCGAGGGCGGGTACTTGCCGCCCTGCCAGGAAGACGCGCTGTCGACCTCCGCCTGGAAAACCGGCGGCGCGCCCTCTCTCTATCCATTCTTTCAACAGCGTAAGGGTTGTTGCCTCCGCTCACCACGTCATCGATCGCGATTGGCATATGCGCAAGCACAGGACGCGCAGGGCTGGCGTCCATGGCGCAAGGTGCATCTGGCTATGAATGCTGTGCGCACCAGGCTCATCCGGTCACGGATTCCGATAACATCTGGTCAGCCTCTCCGATCTGATCCGGTCGGGGATTCCGGGGTTCGTGATCGCTCCGGGATCCTGCCGCAAGACACGCTGCTGGGCGATTGCAGCGGGGAGAGCCGGGTTCCGCGCGGCCTTGGAAGGATGCGGCGGATCCCCGGCAGGTGCGAGATCACTTCCGCGGTTTGCGGCCGGTGATCAACTTGCGGCGCACCCGATCCGCGCCGCAGGCGAGCGTGTCGGTGGCAGGCGCACATCCGCGTTCTCAAAGCCTGGCGATCGGCAACCGGTGCGTCCGGTGATGAGCGAAGCACCGTAAACAGCATGGTCTACCCGGCCGAGGGACACGCAATTCGATCCGATCGCCACAAGATCCTTGATTATTCAGTGCGCCCCGATGGCGCGTTTCACCAGTGGAGGAAGGTTCCACCCAGAGAGTTGTCGATTGATCTGGTAGCTGACGAGCGGCGTGGCCGGGCAACTGGCTGCGTCGAAGCCTCGTGACGAAGGCCGCCCTGGGCGGTTGAGCGATCCGGCGGGCCGTAACGCGAGTGAAGCCCGAGCAGGCCTCGAAAGTGATGATGCGGATGGCCGACCGCTTCGGCGCGCTCGTGGAGAGGGTCGACCGGCCGCAAGGGGCCGGCTGAGTTGGTCGACGCCGACTCGTGTCTGATGTCAGCCGTCATAAAGATCCAGCAGCAGGTCCGGGTTGCCCCCTTGTCCCCGCAGCTCATCGAGAAGTTGATGCATCAAGGGTTCATACCGTGCTGCGGCTCTATTGAAGGTGGGGTTGCGATTTCGCGTTCGGCCGAAGTCGTCGACCGCCCTTTCAACCGCTGCAGCCAGTTTTTCAGCCGAGGGGTCCTGTCCGATCACCAGCGCATTGCGCATTTTGAGCCGGCAGCGCAACAGACCTGCCATCAGGAAAGGCGCATAGTTGAACTTGGTGTAGTCACTCCTGAGTTGGTCGTGAAACTCGAAAAGCACCCGCGCAACGAGGCGGTCGACTTCCGAGCGCTCCAGCAACAAGGGCGCAGTGTCGGATCGCGACAGCAGGAAGGCGGCGGCGGCAGTCTCCTGTCGATAGGACCAGTCCTGAATGGGCCGCAGAAACAAGCGTGCGATCGCTGATCGTTCGTCGGCTTCGCCGCGGCACGTCCTGCCAAGCCCTTGGCAGACCAGAACCCAACTCGACTGATGAAGGATGAATGGATGACGGAACAAGGGTGTCCGCGCCTCCCAAGCCTCAAGCAACAGTGCAGGCAATTCGGGCGGGGAGCGCCGGAACTGCCAGGTCAGGAACTTGAGAGACTGATTGTCGTCCTCGATGCGCCCGGCGATGCGATCCTTGACATGCAAAAGGGCACGCTCCGTCAGCCGGTCCAGGAGTTCACGTGTCTGCGGCGGCACCTCGTCGGGAAGCAGTCCGTCGCTGGAAATGCAATAGTGCCCCTTCAGGCGGGAGGCCAGTCTGGTGGCAAGGCCTGCCCAGTCGACCACCTTGCGCGACGCGTTCTCGGCCAGAAGGCTGGCAAGTCCCGGCCCTTGATCCGTGTCCTCCCAAGCGGCGATTCCGCACGGCAGCACCAGCCGTTTCGGGATTGTCGCCGGGGTGTCGTCCAACTCGGCCACAAGATCCTTCCAGGGCTTTTCAATCTCGGTTGCCCCGTCCCAGTCGATGGTGAACTGCCGCGACAGCATCGGCGCCTCGATAATCAGCCGGGCGCGACCGGCGGCGGGCACCTGCTCGACGCTGAGCGCGACGGGCACCACGCTGGAGACCGGCACGCCGATCTCGACCCGCGCCTTGCGCGGCCATTCTGCCGATTCCTTGCGTAGATGCACCGCAAATTCCGACTGCCCAGACTGGATGGCAAAGCGCGCGGGTCGGGGTGAGCGATAGACGCGGCCCGCAGGCAGGGTCGCCTCGGCCTCGATCAAATCGAAACTCGTGGCTCCTTGCTCGCCCCAGACGATGGTGGAAATCTGCGGCAGGAAGTCGAAATAAACGGGCTCCCCCTCGGAGTGACGCCGTGCGGCCTCGAGCGCCCCACGCGCAACGATCTCTTGCGGCAAATCGGTGAGCGGCAACGGAAGGGCGGCAGAAAGACGCCGCAGAAGCTCTGCCCGCACGGGCCCGCGGGTCAGGGATTCGAAAAGGATCAGGTCGCACCCAGCCAGCTTTTCGGCGATATCCTCCGGCAGCATGTCGGTCGGCAGGTCCAGTGCCTCGGGCGGGAGGATCTGAAGGAAATCCCCCCGCGCGTCGCGCAAGAGCTCGGGCCGGGGAGCGGCACCAAGAGCCAGCGCTGCGCAGGCCGAGGACTGTTCCGCCCAATCGCCCCGGTGCTGCGGGTTTTGCGCGACAAGTTGTTCTCCAGCCACGGCAAAGAGCCCGGCATAGCCAAGGGAGCTGTCGATCGGATCGGCGGCACGACTGCGTTCCGGTGCGAACATATCGTGCCGCCGCCCCGCCTCTCGGCGCAGCCGCAAGCGTTGCAGCGTAAAGCCCTCGGCGACATGGCCGATCACGCCCAGGATCAGACCGTCGGATGGCGCGACAGGCGGTTCGTCCTGCACAAGACCCCCAAGCACCGCCAGAACGGACCGCCAGACCAGAAGCCCTCTACCCAGTCGCCCTTTTGACAAGGCCGCAAGCAGACGTTCCTGAAGATGCTCGGAACGCGCTGGGTGGTCATCAAGGGCAACCGCACAGACCTTTGCTCCCGCAGCAAGCCCCGAAAGCGCGGCGGCCAGCTGCTCTGCCGGGGCATCCAGGCGCGCAAGCACCGACAGCACGGTTTCGCGGCGCGCGGGATCGCCGACCTCTCCCCAACCTCCTCCCCGGCCATGCGGCGCAAGAGCAGCCTGCGCGCCCCCAATCCAGCGCGCGTGCCGCCCGTCGCCGGTTCGCACTACGGCCGGGTTCAGGACGGCCCCTCCGATGTAAACCTGATCGGCGCCAAGAAGCTCCTCTCCATCCGGTCCGATCAGCCAGTTGCGGGCTGCGCGGTCGCTCCAGCCGTTGAGGTCATAGCCGCACAGCTTTCGATCGCTCATGCCGCCCCCCAGATCTCGCGTCCCAGGAAGGCCCGGATCGCCGCGCGACCCGCCGCAAGGGAAGCGCCGGTTGCATCGAGTGCGATGGCTTCGACGAATACGCCGCCGTGATCAGAGGAAACCGACTCGGGCACGCGATGGCCTGGGGTCAAGATCAGCCCGTGACGGATCCGCTCCTGTTGACCGGGCACCTTGGCAAGCTCGGCGAGACGCCCGGCGGCTTGCTGTGCTGCGGCGGCCAGGTCGAGCCGCGTCATCGCGTGCGGTGTCCAGACGGCAACGCGATGCGGAAAGGCGCTCCGATCAAGGGGATCGGAAATACGCAGCGCCACATGTGCGCGCGCCAACGTCAGAAGCGTTCCCGGCTTTTCAGGTCGCGCCATTACTTCGACAACGCGCCCGAGTTTCCGCAGCCAGAACACGGCAATCGGGCGTTCTTGTTCGAACCAGATCCCATTGACCGACTCTGAAAGGAAGCGGATGGGCGACTGCGCGATCAGTTCCGCCCCATCGATGTCATGGAGCGCCAGCACGATCGCCAGAACCGCGAAGTCCGTCCAGGTCTTTGCCTGCCAGGCCCAAAGCTCGTCGAGCGCCTTCTCGCGTTTTAACAGTGCCTCCCACGCCTCACGGATCAGGCGATAGGTTCGGTCTTCGAGCAAGACATAGTTCGGGGTCACGTCCGGCTCGGCGATACCTATCCCCAGGTCGCGCAATTCCGTTGCAACCGCCTTGCACAGCTTGGCGTAGCCCTGCACCAGCTGATAACGCCGACTCCCTTGGGCGCGCGGGTGTTCACGCAGCCATTCGCGCCCGACATCCGCCGCCAGAAGCACATATGCATGAGTGACCCGGTTCTCGAGCGTATCGAAATTCTGATGCCGCACGACCGCCAGGATGCGCTGCTCAGAGCCCGCCCGCTCTGCCGTGGTCCGCCCCGGTTGACGCGACAGCCAGCGCATGGAGGCGCGGTCCATTTCCTGCACCCGGTCAAGCGGCGTCGGCTCGCGGTGCCGACGCAGGACCCGGCGGATATGGTCACGAAAGAGCTTCAACACCGGCGTCAGCGCGCGGGCCTGACGCACGATTTCGGCCATGCGGGGGTCTTCCTCATGCTCCGCCCGATCCCACGCGGCACGCAACCGCGTCCAGAGGGTCGACGGGTCATCAAGGGCCTCTCCCAACTCCTGCACCCTCGCCGTCACCTCGTTCATCCGCGCCAGCGCGGCAAGGGCCTCAGGATCGGCTTCGGCCTCCTTGCCCTTGCGCGGCCGTGGCGGGAAGCCGGCGCGATCCGGTCCTGACGCCGCGCCACGGCGTGGATAGGGATGCTGCAGCAGATGCCGGGCCTCGCCTCGCGCTTCGCCGCGCATCAGTACGGCGTGTTCACCCGCCTTGTCGCCAGGGGCCGCTTCGGACAGCAGGCAATGCCCGGGCCCGAAGGCCTCACCCTCGGCAAGGCCCGCGTCGGCCCAAGGGCGCGCGAGCCGCAGCATCAGCGCACGACCCCCTTCCAGATAAATTGCCCGGTGCCTCCGACCGCGGCCTCGACAGAGTTTGCAATTGCTTCGGCGAGCGCATCGTCGCCGAATTCCGCTGCCTTGCGCCGCAATTCTTCGAATTGCTGGCTCTTCTCCTCGACATCTACGCCGCGCAACTTCGGCAGCAGGCGCATCTCGATCTGATCAGCCAGCGCCATGTTGACCCGGTCGCCGATGCCTTCCGCCTCAGGATACGCGCCTGCATAGGCAAGGATGGCACGGCCCAGACGATGGCCGAAGGGTTTGCCGAAATCCCGCATCAGCGCCAGCATCTCATTGACCCGACCCTCGGCACGGATCTGATCGGCAGGTTGCAAACCGCGTTTGCACCACTTCTCCCAGATTTCGCGGCTGAGAGCTTCTTCGGGCATCCGGCTGTCTGTGCCTTTCGCCTTGGCGATCTGCTTCGGCGCCCCGAACCGCATCACGTTCGCCCGGTCAACCACCTTGTCGGAAAGGGATTGGGTGCTCTCATCCTCGTTCATCGTGCCGGCAAAGAGCAGGTTGTAGCCCGGGAAGATCCGCGTCGGTTTTTCTGCCTTGGGGATCTCGAGTTCGATTTCCGCATCCTTGCGAAGGTTTTCATTCTCTTCCTTGCCGCGGGCGGGACGGCTTTCGAGCCGGCTGAGGAAGTCCGAGAAGTAGTATTCGACCCGCGCAAGGTTCATCTCGTCGAGGAGCACCATCAGAAGCCGATTCTGCACTGCATCGGGATTGTTTTGCGCATCGAGTGCAAACATCGCCCGAGCCATGTCGGTCGGGCGGAAGCGCCCCTCGATGTAGTTGTAAAAGCCCATCAGATCCTGCGGGCTGTCCCAACGCGGTTGCACGGGAACCTGCAGAAAGCCAATACCCATGCCCGCCGCGTACTGGCGGGGAAGCTGACTTTTCCCGGTCCCGGAAATGCCCGCGAGAACCGTCATCTGCGTGGTATCGTTGACCTTCATCGCGGTGTGGAACGCGCGCAGGGTCCGATCCGGATAGTCGAGCCCAAAGGTCTCGAACCGCTGCCGCACCCGTTTAAGCGCCTCGGTTTCCGCGATGATTGAACTTTGCGGCCACGCCGATAGTTGGGCAACGACCTGCGGCGGCTCCTTGAGTTCGCGCAGCGGATCGTCTGCAACCGCTCCAACCCCGCCCGCAGCGATGCCCCGTGCCTTGTCGATCTCATACTCAAGCGTGGCCTTGCGCGCACCGAGCCTGTCGAGATGCTCTTGCGCCGATGCCTGCTCGCGTTCCAAATCGGCAACCTTCTGCTGTCCGATCGCCAGTTCAGCAGCCAGTCGCTCGCGCTCGTCGTGCAGATCGGCCTGCTGTCGGCGGGCCGCTTCGAGCTGAGCCTCGATGCCGGCAAGATCTGTCCGCGCGGAGGTCAACCGCATTTCAAGATCGGCATTCGCGCCTTCAAGCCGCTGCGCTTCCCGTTCAATCGCGTTGAGCTGCACCAGGGCAGCGGTGCGATCCGCCTCGAGGTCGACAGCCTTCTGACGAGCAGCGGCCAGTTCCGCGCCGGTCTGGTCGAGTTCCTGACGCGTGCCGATAAGCGACGACCGTGCGGAGACGATGCGTTCCTCGGTTTCGATGAGTTCCGATCTGCGCGCGGCGAGTAGCCCTTCGTTCTCGGCAATCTGCGTGCGCAGCCTGTCCTCCATATCCCTCAGGGAGGCCACGCGCTCCTTCGCGGCCTCGAGTTCCTGCCGAGACGCCTGCAATTCCGCAACGCGAGCTTCGAGCTGCTGGCTTTGAGCAGTCAGCGCATCGATCCGATGCACAAGCGTTTCCGCCTTTTCCAGCCGATCACGCACCTCCGCCAGATCGGCACGAGCAGAAGCCAGTTCTGCAGCGACTGCGAGCTTTTCCGTCTGGATCGACTCGATTTCCATCCGCAGCGCCTGCACTTCCGCGCGACGCGCTTCGGTCTGGTTCCATTCCGTCTGGAGTTCCGCAAGCTTGTTGATCAGCGCATCCACCTCTGCCTGAACCTTCGCCATGTGCGCGAGCGCTTCACGGCGTTTTTGCAGATCTTCTTCAAGATCGTTCAGGGTCCTGCGCTTTTCTTCGATGCGCGCGAGAACCGCGCGTTCCTCTTCGATCGGACCAGCCAGAGACACGACCTTGTCATGCCGCGTCGCCAAAAATAGCGTGATGAAGGACAAGATGGCCAGCGCCACCGCAAGCGCGAAGAAGATACTGAGGTTTGCTGTAAACATCTTCCTGGTCCCTTACTGTCCGGCAGGCGCAGGCGCGAGTGAGGCCGCTGTGGGTGTGGTCGAGCGGTCCTCGGCGGTCTGCCGCTCGATTTCGGCAAGATCGGCCTGAGCCTGTGCCGCGCGGTTCTGCGCGGCGGCCTCGTCGGCTTTGGCTTTCGCAATTCGGTCGGTCAACGCGGATATCTGCGAAAGCAGGTCATCCCTTTCAGCCGCAGCGGCATTAACTGCGTCTCGTTCCTTCCTGACCGAAGCCGTAAGCTCGGCGAGCGAGGTTTGGCGCTCTTTCACCGCCCGTTCGAGTCCCACCTGATCTGCCCGCAGCGCCGTAATGGACGCCTCCAAGGACCATTGTTCTGCCTCATCAGCCGCGATCTGCTGGTCAAGCGTCGCCTTGCGGGCGGTGGCTTCGGCCAGCGCCTGCTGGGCAGCCGCCAGGTCGGTCGTCGTGGTCGAGAGATCTGCTCGAGCCTTCGCCAGATCGGACTGCTTTTGCTCCACTTCCGTCTCGAGCGCCGCCTTTCTCGCCTGCAGTTGCGCGATACCGGCCTTTGCATCCTCGCTCTGCGCGAGTAGCGCCCGTCGCTCTGCCACCTGACCCGCGAGCGCGTCCGCCTGAGACTGGGCATCGTCGCGCGCGGCCCTGGCCGCAGACACTGCCTTTTGCACCTCGGCCAACTGGGCCTTCTGCGCATCGATATTCGCCGTCACTTCTGTCAGACGCGCCTGTGCTTCATCCGCTTGCAAAGCAAGACTGCGGCTCCGGGACTGCGCTGCCTGAACCTCCGCTGCCATGGTTTCGCGCTTCGCGCTCAGATCCGAGATGGAGGTCTCAAGCGCCTTCTTTTCTCCTTCGAGGTCGACAATCCTGGGATCGAGCTCAGCCAGACGCGCCTCGGCTTGCGACTGCGCGGATCGAGCGGCATTGAGCTTCGCCTCCACAGCGGCAAGCTCTTCCGAACGTGTCTCCAGTCCCTTGACCCGAGCTTCAAGCTCCGCGGCCTGAGCGCGCAAAGGCGTCAAATCATCCTGAGCCTTTTCGACCTGTCCGCGCAGATCGTCCCGGATCTTCGTCAATTCGTCCACATCCTCTGACAAGGAGTCCCGTTCTCCGTTCAGGTCCTCGATCGCCGCCGTGGCCGCGGCCTTCTCCTTGCCGCGAGCGTCAATGTCCCGCTCGAGCCCGCGCTTCTTGCTCTCCAGGCTGCGTACGTCCCCCGCAAGATCGTCCGCTTTCGCGATCGTCGCCTTGGCCTCGGCAAGGTCCGAACTGATCGACGCAAGCTTGGCCTCAGCGGCTTCCCGTTCCGAGATCGCAGCTTCGCGCAACCCGATCGCGTCATCTTTCGCCGTCGTCAGCTTCAGGTTCTCATCGCGAAGTGCGGCAACCGTCTGCTCCAGCGTCAAACGTTCCGTCGCCAAGGCATCCCGCCCTTCCCGCAACCGGGTCTGTTCGGCAGTGAAGTAGTCGATATCTCCCGCGATCTGACCAAAGCGCTCGTTCAGGCCGTTTATCTGCACACCCAGCGCCCCCAAACCAACGACCGAGACGGCGGAGAGGCTGACAGCGATGATCGTATGGGTCCGCGATCTACGAAAGGTCTCGTTCGACGAGGTCAAGGCATGCCTCCATGTTCCTGGCAAGTTCGTCCACCCAGAACCGGCGCACTCGCCAGCCAAGGGACTTCAGTTGATGGTCACGCCAATGGTCGGACAACTTGCGGCGGCCATCGGCAGCTTCGTGGAACTGCCGCCCGTCCACCTCGAGATCGAGCTTGATCCCGCCGGTGCCGAAAAGGGCGAAATCGAGCCTTCGTCCGGCAATGTCGTATTGCGGCATCGGATTCAGGCCACGCCCCTGCAGGGCATGAAAAAGGATGCGTTCCCAGTCGCTGTCGAAGACCCCTTCACCGCTGCGCCGGCGGGGTTCGGTCGCCGCTGCAGCAAGCGCGGCAAGCGTCTTGACCGCCCGAGACCGGGCAAAATCGAGATCTCCAAAAACATGCGCAACCGCCCGCGCCCGCGAGATGGCGACGTTGAGGCGGCGATGGTCCTTTTGCACGAAGCTGATCGAGGTGATGCGACTGGTGGCCGTGAGCGTCGGCGAGAAGAGGATCACGTCGCGCTCCTGCCCCTGAAACCCATCGACGGTCGCCACGCGAAATTCGGCGGCTTCGAGTTTGTGCGACGGAATTGCCCCGCGGACGGCCTCGTCGATCGCGTAGACCTGTCCCCGGAAAGGTGAGGTCACGCCAAGTGTGCCTGTATAGCCCTCGCGCATCAGCAGGGTTTCGACATGCGCAGTGATCGCCGCCACTTCGGCCCGGTTGACATTGTTCGCATCGAGCACCGCCGGAGCTGGCACATGTGTCCAGGCGAGCCCCGGCTTCACATTTGCCGGGGGACGGATCTTGCCTGGATCATAGGCGGTCTTCAGTTCCGAGCCGTAGAATTCGCGACTGATATAGTCGACGATCGGGCCGACTGAGCGATATTGCTGGCGCAACAGGATCCGCGCCGCCCCCGGCATCCTGTGCGCGAAGTCGAAGAGGGACTGTCGGCTCTGTGCGAACCGGCTCATCCGTGTCACCGGCAATCCCTGAGCCTGCATCAGGTTGCGGTCTTGCGCCTGACCCAGTTGCGGGATGAAATTCAGTTGCCGATTGTCGCCGACAACGACGGCGCGGCGCGCACGGGCAAACAGCGGCAGGGCCGAAGCGATGTCGCATTGGCTCGCCTCGTCGAAGATGACCAGATCGAATATGCCGTCTTCGAGCGGGAGGCGTTTCGGCGCGCCCAGCACCGAGACAAGCCAGAGCGGCCGATGCGCGAGGACCGCCCGCACCATATCCGGCGGCAGCACGGCCTTCCGTCCGGCGAAATCGAGATCAGCCTGCGCCTGATCGAGCATCTCGCGCATGTCACTGGCAACCGTGGTTCGCGACATCAGCACTGCGGTCAGCAGCTTGCGGGAAAGATCCGCGATTTCGTCTGTCAATGCGATCACGTCGGCTGGCTCGGCCAGACCATCGCGCACAGCTCGCAGGCGAGCGAGTTCCGCCACAAGCGCATCCAGCCCCGTAAGCGCCGCACCGATCGTTCTCGAATTGGGCGGATTGCGTCCGATCAGCTTGCGGAGAAGAGCAACCAGTCGATCGACAAGCCCTGTGCGTTCCCGGGACGCAGGCGTCAGCGAAGCCGTCGGAGCATCTGGCCGCGGAATGATCCTGCGGGCTTCAATGCGTTCGAGGAGATCGGCCAGTTCACATTCGACCTCGCCCCGACGCGCCATCAGATCAAGCGCCGAAGCCCGGTGTCCGGCCAGATCTCTCAACCTTGCGAGCAACGTCTCGTCAACCTGGCGCATACGCCCGGTCTCACCCTGAACGAGTTCGCGCAGCACCGTCTGAAAAGACCGATCTACCTCGCCCGACGGGTCGAGGGTGCGCACGACGAAAGGCGCCTCGGGAGCCAGGCCTCCCAGTCTTTCCTGGACCGCGTCGAGCGCTTGATGGTTCTTCGACGCCACCAGCACTGAGCCTCCCGTGAGAAGCACCGAAGCCGCCATCGAGACGATCGCTTGCGACTTCCCCGTGCCCGGCGGACCTGTAACAACCGTAAGGGGCGCATGACAAGCCGACCGGACGGCTGCGATCTGCTCGGCGTTCAGCGTTCCGACGTTGATCGCGGGGAATGTTGCAGACGGACAGGCACCATCAAGCCCAAGCAGTGGTGCCAAGGCGGTGCGCGCCAGTTGCGCTTCGGGCCATTCGGAAATCGCATCGAGATCGCGCACGGCACCGGCGGTGAAGCTGCTGTCTTCAGGCAGGAATAGCGCGGCAGCATCCAGTATTCCCTGCGTCTGGGGATCAATCTCCGAACTGAGCCAGGCGCCTGTCAGTTTGCCTCGAACCTGGGTGGCCGCGGCGTCGCGCAGACGCGACAGGAAATCTTCACCCTCAAGACCAACGCCATCTGCCTCGGCGAAAACCTCTTCAAGATCCTTTGCGGACCATCCCGTGCTGCGCGCTGCCCCGCGCAACCAATCCGGGTTCACCAGGACATCGTCGGCCGAGATATCGATTTCCAGACACCCCGAGGCACGTCGCCATTCGGCGGCAATCAGACCCACCGGCCAGATCGCCGGCGCCCCGGACCGGCGACCGAGCGCCAGCGGCCAGCCAATCGCCAGTGCATTCTCGTTTGCTTCGCGCTTCACCAACGCCGCGCGAAACTCCGGCGCCAGCGCGTCAAGATCGATGCGCAGACGGACAACCTGTCCCTCGTCCGGCAGCAGCGGTCCTTGTCCGGATATCAGGTGCCAGACGGTGCCATGGCGATCGAAGGCTTCGGTGATCGCTCCCCTGGGATCGGCGCGCAGGGCCGAGCGCCAGTAGCGCAGCAGGGCCTTGGGATCGATCCGCTCAGTGGCGCCCGCGCCCTCCTCGGTCGGCGACGGAGGGACGATTGCCGTCCGGCGGAAAGGGGCTGCCACAATCGCGGTGGTCTCGCTTGCCGCGCTTGAAGTTAGCGTAGTGGGATTGCCCGGTCGGCTTGTCATCGGTGGACCGATCGGAATCCAGCGTCCGTCGTGGCGCCTGCGGATGCTCCCCTCCCGGGCCAGAGCCTCGAGTTCCCCTAACAGGGCCATGCGCTCCTCGTGCCGGAACGTGGTGCCCAACAGTGCGTGAAGTTCTTCTACGGTGCGTCCGCGGGGAAAGGCTCTGACCGTGTGCAATACAACCGACATGTCCGCACTCAAACCCAAAACATGGTCAGCGACAACGCCCGATTAGTCGGCATCCAAGAGGCATCCAACAGGTTCCCGTAAGGCAAGTTCTGCCACATGACGCCAGACGATATTCCAATTTCTTCACGATCATACAAGCAGCCGCAGCGGGGGCCGGACAATTAGTCTGCTGCATCAAGGGAGGATCTCGTAAACCCGGGATATTCGTCGAACTCCGCCGCGGGGAACCTTTGGTCGTGTTCCGGGAGCCTGCGATGTGTTTCGGCCCTCCAATTGCGGGAGCTGGTCAAGCCAGTTTATCTGTCCTTGCCGGGGTCATGGTCCTTTCCGAGGTCATGGCCTCATGCTGATGTCCAGGTCGGGTGCCTCAACACCACGACCTTGGCACATTGCGATGCCGTCAGGGGAGGGCGGCAACCATCTCATCTTTTGGGCAGAAGCAGAAAGCCCGCTTCCTGCGGGTTGCGTCGCTCCCATGGGCCCAGCGACCGGTGGCCATGGCCGTTTTCTGCGGATGCGATGCGGCGACCGCGACGGTCGGTAATTCGCCCGTCGCATCGGTGCCGCCGGTCATGCTGCAGTTAGCTCGAAGGTCTGAGAAGGGCTGCGAGCGCATCTCGCTGCAGTGAGCTCGAGCGACCGGTCCGAAGGACGGCGCCAACGTGGCCGACCGGCCGGTTAGCGCCTAGCCTGCCCGCTGCGACGCGCCGCCGCGTGGGGCAGCACACAGCCCCTACTGCACTTCGCCCGTGCGACCGCTTCGCGGGAAGGGGCTCAGGCGCCGACGGGCGGCAAGGGGCTACCCTTGCCCTTGGGTCTTGTTCGGCCGCCAAGACCGCCACGGCTTGCCGACTGCCGGCATGTGTTGGCACGGGCCGCTCATGACTTCTTCCGGAGTTGACCGCCTCCCATTCAGATCGAGCCATCCTCGCCCACAGCCGTCATTCGCGCCACCAGCCCGCCTTCGGCGCGGCGCGGGCTCGCCGCGGCTTCGACAGCCGGGCTGATTTACGAGAAATGTCGTCTGCAGAACTCAGCGGCCTTGTTGGCAGCTCCACCTTGGGTAGATTGTGGGAGCCGTCTTCAGGAGCCATCTTGTCCGACCATCTTGCTCTGACCCTGCCATTGCGGCCTCACGAGACCGCGTATTCCTTCGTATCGCGCCTCGCAGCACGGAACGGCATCGGCACCCGCGAGTTCGCGAGCGACATGGGTGTCGCGTTCGGAACCGTCATCGATGCGAAATGGACGGCGCTTGAACGGCTCGCGCATCTGTCGGGTGCTGCATTGGCCGATCTGATGGCATGGAGCCCCGTTCACGTCGGAGATCGTCGCCATCAGTTCCGAGGAGAGACCTTCCACGCCCGAGGGCTAAAGGAACCGACTGTGCGGGGCTGCCCGGTCTGCCTGCGCGAAGATGTGGACGCGTCCGGGCTCCCGCCGGCGCAGGCCATGGCCATCCGAGGACACTGGATGCCCCGACATGTGACCCTTTGCCTGCGTCACCTGCACCCCCTCGTCCCGCTCTGGTCCGAGACGGATCCAGGGCGCAGATACGACGTCGCTGCGCGCATGGCGGACATCGCCGGGACTGTGCTGGCGGGCAAGTTGGATCGCCCGCTGCGTGATCCGGCGGCCTTCGACCTCTGGTTCGAGCGCAGGCTGAGCGATGGCCGGAGCGATGGTTGGCTCGACCAGTTTCCACTCTTTCCAGCTGCCCACTTCTGCGAGTTGCTTGGGCGCGCGGCCTTCGCAACAAGGATCCCGAAGTGGAAAGAGATGCCGGACGATGTCATGTGGTGCTGCTTCGACGCAGGGTTCCGGTTTGCAAGCCCTGGTGAGACTGCCATTCGCAGGGCTCTGACCGAGATGCAGGAGATGATCGGCACGCCGATGGACGGGCCGAAGAAGAAGTTCGGCGATCTCTACGACCGCCTGGCCCATGACCTGACCTCGGACGAGTACCGGCCGTTCCGCAACCTGTTGCGAGATCATATTGCGGAGACCTGGCCACTGGGACCGGGGGACGACCTGATGGGCGAACCTGTCCATACCCGGCGCCTGCACTCCGTGCGAACCGCGTCGCAAGCCACAGGAATCGACGCACGACGCTTGCGAAAGCTGCTATCGGAAGCCGGCTGGGTGAAGCCAGCCGGCGAGGGTCGCGAAGATGCCTGGGAACTGTTCGACGCGGTGGCGGCCGAGCCATTTCTGCGATCCCTCGCTGCCGGCGTCAGTGCCCTGGATCTGCAGCGGCAGTTGAACCTCCCGCGCTCGCAGTTCGACCTGCTGCGGCAGGACGGATATTTTGAACCGTCCGTCGTTGGCTCCGGCCATAAGCCGCTCTGGGATGTACAGGCCGGGCGGGCGTTTCTGGACTCGCTGCTTGCCGGGGCCGAGGCGGTGTATGTGCCGATGCACGACTGGTGCGACATTGCAAAGGCGGCGCAACGTCTGAAAATCCGGCCGGGTGAAATCGTCGGCATGATCGAGGCCCGCCAGTTGAGCCGCGTGGGCAAGCATCTCGGTCGCGATGGCTACGCGGCGATCCTCGTGAACCTCGCCGAGGTCGAGCGACTTCTTGGTCGCCCGGAGGCCAGAGGGTTGAGCATCGAGCTTTTTGCGAAGACCGTCGGCATGCGACCCGCCATAGCGATGCGGATGGTGCGTACAGGCCTGATAACTACAACAACGGGCGTGAACCCCAGGACGAAGGCGGCGCAGCAGTATCTCGGCGCGGAAGATATCGAGGCGTTCCAGCGTCGCTTCGTCACCCTCAGGCAGTTGGCGGCCTCGCTTTTCATGTCCTGGCAGACCGTAAGTGCATCTCTGGCTAATGCGGGCGTTCCCGCATTCGCGCCAGACGGTGATGACTTCGGTGCCCTTTACGAATGGTCGGCGATCGAAGCGTCATTCTGCTGCATCTGGCCGCGGAACGACGCCGGGTCGAGCCGGGCGGGCAGCCAGTTCGAGAGGGCTCCTCATGTGGCAGCTAGCCGGAGACAAGGGCTGGACCCTAAATAAGGCCTATATTTAAGGGATCTAGCCGACGGACAGCGACCAATTAGCGCGCGGCGCGGCGCGATGTTGACGCGCGCTGCGCACGCTTCTTCTTTCGTTTGCGCACTATATTGCTTTCTCTGGCTTCAATGAGGCTGGAAGCCTAGCCGCACTTCGAGAACCCGCAGCTGGCGCAGGTCATGCAGCCTTCGACCATCCGCAGGTCGTAGCTGCCGCAGGACGAGCAGGCCTTGGCCTTTACACCCAGAACCTCGACGTCGGCCTTGGGATCCGTCTTCAGTCCCATCCCTTCACCGCCGATGAAGCCGATTGCGATCAGGTGGCGCTCGATCACGCCGCCGATCGCGGCGAGGATCGAGGGGATGTAGCGCCCTTCCATCCAGGCGCCGCCGCGGGGGTCGAAGACCGCCTTCAACTCCTCGACCACGAAGGAAATGTCGCCGCCGCGCCGGAAGACCGCCGAGATCATCCGCGTCAGCGCAACCGTCCAGGCGAAATGCTCCATGTTCTTCGAGTTGATGAACACCTCGAACGGGCGGCGGTGGCCGGCGATCACGATGTCGTTCACCGTGATGTAGATCGCATGCTCCGACCCCGGCCATTTCACCTTGTAGGTCGCGCCCTCCAGCGCCGCGGGGCGGTCGAGCGGGTCGGTCAGATAGACCACCTCGCCGGCCTTCTCGGGCGTGGGGGCCGGGGCTGCGGCCGCCTCCGAGACCGTCAGGACCGAGCCCGTCACCTCGTTCGGCCGGTAGGTGGTGCAACCCTTGCAGCCCTGATCCCAGGCGGCGAGATAGACATCGGCGAAATCGTCGAACGAGATGTCCTCGGGGCAGTTGATCGTCTTCGAGATCGAGCTGTCGATCCATTTCTGGGCCGCGGCCTGCATCCGCACATGGTCGAGCGGCGCGAGTGTCTGGGCATTCACGAAATAGTCCGGCAACGGCGCGTCGCCCATCTTCTCGCGCCAGAGCCGCACCGCATGATCCACCACTTCTTCCTCGGTACGGGTGCCGTCCTTCTGCAGGACCTTGCGCTTGTAGGCATAGGCGAAGACCGGCTCGATCCCCGACGAGACATTGCCGGCATAGAGGCTGATCGTGCCGGTCGGCGCGATCGAGGTCAGCAGCGCGTTGCGGATGCCGTGGGTGCGGATCGCCTCGCGCACATCCTCGTCCATGTGGGTGAGCGAGCCCGAGGCGAGGTATTTCTCGGCTTCGAACAGCGGGAAGGCGCCCTTCTCGCGGGCAAGATCCACCGAGGCGAGATAGGCCGAGCGGGCAATGGCCTTCATCCAGGCCTCGGTCTGCGCCGCCGCCTCCTCGGACCCGTAGCGCAGGCCCACCATCAGGAGCGCGTCCGCCAGCCCCGTCACGCCGAGGCCGATCCGACGCTTCATCTGCGCCTCGTGGGCCTGCTCGGGCAGCGGGAAGCGCGAGGCATCCACCACATTGTCCATCATCCGCACGGCAACCCGCACCAGATCATCGAGCGCCGCAAGGTCGAGCCCGGCCTCATCCGAAAAGGCGCCCGTCACCAGCCGTGCGAGGTTCACCGAGCCGAGGAGGCAGGCGCCGTAGGGGGGCAGGGGCTGCTCGCCGCAGGGGTTGGTCGCGGCGATTGTCTCGCAATAGGCGAGATTGTTCATCCGGTTGATCCGGTCGATGAAGATCACCCCCGGCTCGGCGAAATCGTAGGTCGAGCGCATGATCCGGTTCCAGAGATCGCGCGCCTCAAGCGTCTTGTAGACCTTGCCGCCGAAGGTCAGATCCCAAGGGCCGTCGGCCTTCACGGCCTCCATGAAGGCGTCGGTGACGAGGACCGAGAGGTTGAACATCCGCAGCCGGGCCGGATCCTTCTTGGCCTCGATGAAGCTCTCGATGTCGGGGTGGTCGCAGCGCATCGTGGCCATCATCGCCCCGCGGCGGGAGCCCGCGGACATGATGGTGCGGCACATCGCATCCCACACATCCATGAAGGAGAGCGGGCCCGAGGCATCGGCGGCCACGCCCTTCACCTCGGCGCCGCGCGGGCGGATCGTCGAGAAATCGTAGCCGATCCCGCCGCCCTGCTGCATGGTCAGCGCGGCCTCCTTCAGCGCATCGAAGATGCCGGCCATGCTGTCGGGGACGGTGCCCATCACGAAGCAGTTGAACAGCGTCACCGTGCGGCCGGTGCCGGCGCCCGCCGTGATCCGGCCGGCCGGCAGGAAGCGGAAATCCTCGAGCGCCGCGTAGAAGCGGTCTTCCCACAGCTGCGGATCGGCCTCGACCTCGGCCAGCGAGCGCGCGATCCGGCGCCAGGTGTCCTCGACCGTCCCATCCAGCGGATGCCCCGCGGCGTCCTTCAGCCGGTATTTCATGTCCCAGATCTGCTCGGCAATGGGGGCGTGGAAGCGGGACATGGATGGATCCTTGGATTTAGTGGTTCGTCGGAGAAGGTCCCCAAGATATGCCCATCCGCCGAGAGGGTCAAACCATTAGGGGTAGGATCCGCGGCGGCAGCCCCAATCCGGGACCGGCGGTTGGCGCGCGGCCGGCAGGTCAGAAGCGGTTGACCGGCAGCTTCAGGTAATGCCGCCCGTCGGGCTCGGCCGGGGGCAGGCGCCCGCCGCGCAGATTGATCTGAAGCGCGGCAAGGATCCGGTCCGGCAAGGGCAGGCTGCGGTCGCGCGCCTCGCGGAGGGCGATCCACTCGTCGCGGTCCGTCCCGTCGCGGACATGGACATTCCGCGCCCTGTGCTCGGCAACGGTTGCCTCCCACATCGGCTCGTCCCGCTCCTCGGTGCCGTAGTCGTGGCCGACGAAGAGCCGCGTCTCGCGAGGAAGGGCGAGGATGGACTGGATCGAGCCCCACAGCTCGGCCGCGTTTCCGCCGGGGAAGTCGGCCCGCGAGGTGCCGACATCGGGCTGCATCAGCGTGTCATGGGTGAAGGCGGCATCGCCGCAGACCAGGGTGATCGAGCCGAGCGTATGGCCGGGCGACAGCATCACCCGCATCTCGAGATCCCCAAGCGCAAGGGTCTCGCCCGCGCTGAACAGCCGATCGAAGTCGCGCCGAGGGTCGAAGGCGTTCGGAAGGTTGTAGATCCCGGCCCAGATCCGGGCGATGTCCTCCACCCTGGCGCCGATGGCATTGGGGGCACCGGTGCGCTCTCTCAACAGGGCCGAAGCCATCATGTGATCGGCGTGCGGATGGGTGTCGAGCACCCAGACCACGCGCAGCCGCTCTCGTTCGACGAGGTCCAGCACCTGATCCATGCTCTCGGTGGAAAAGCGGTAATGCTGGGGATCGAAGTTCCATACCACGTCGATCAGCGCGGCCTGCCGTGTCGCGGGATCGGCGCAGACATACTGGATGGAGCCTGTGTCGGGCTCGTAGATGCCCCAGACATCCGGGCTGCCCGCTCCGCGCGAGCGAGAGTGGCGCACGACGCGCTGCTTCAGTTTTGAATCGGACATGCGACATGCGCTCCCTTGACCTGCATGAAGTCAATCTTGTGCAGAGCCAGAGCCCGGCAAGCATCCTCGGCAGAAAGACGCGGATCAAGCATCCACGCCGGCCCGGACATGCCGAGGATGGCGCGACGCCGGCCGCCATGCCGAAACGTGCCCGCGGGCGCACCGGCCAGGCGGGTGCGCTCAGGCGGGGAGGCTTTCCGCCGTCCTGCGGCGGAAGCTTGGCTGGAGGAGCGCATAGCTCGCGGCGCAGGCGAGGCAGAAGGCGGCGTAGCCCACCGCCTGCCGTTCAAGGGGTATGCCGCCGTCGATCAGCCAGCCGGCAATGCCCGGGCCGATGGCCGAGGCCGCGACAAGGGCCGCGGTCGCCAGCGACCGGATCGCCCCGATATGGGCGGTGCCATACAGCTCGACCCAGACCGCGCCCATCACCGGGTTCATCACCCCTTGCGTAAGGCCGAAGCCCAGGAAGATCAGCGGGATGGACCAGACCGGCGAGAGCGCGGCCAGCACGAGGCAGGCGCCCGAAAGCGGCAGCAGCAGGAAGGGCATCAGCCGCCAGGCGCCGAGCCGGTCCACGAGGAAGCCCGCTGTCAGCGAGGCCGCCGCCACCGTCACCGCCAGCACCGGGAAGAAGGCGGTGAAGGTCGTGAGGCTCCAGCCCTTCGCCGCGACCAGGTTCGCCTGGTGAAAGATGAAGAGCGTCCCGATGCCCGGCATGGCCATGATGCCGGGCAGGATCGCCCAGAACAGCGGGTCGCGCAGCACGCGGGCGCGGTGCCACTCCTGCCCGGCCGCGGAGGGTGCGTCTCCGCTGGCCGTGACAATACCTCCGCGCGGCGAGCTGCGGAGCAGCAGGAAGACGAGCGGCATCAGCACGAGTGCCAGCGCGAGGGCCGTCCCGATCCAGACATTCCGCCAGCCGAAGGCTGCGATCGAAAGCGTCAGCGTGAACGGCAGGAGCGAGTCGCCCAGCGTGATCCCGAAGGTGGCGAAGGACAGCGCCCGCCCTCGAAAGCGGTTGAACCAGCGCGCCATCGCCGTCAGCGCCACATGCATCAGCATGCCCTGCCCGAAGAAGCGCCCGCTCCGCGCTTCTGTATCGACCCAGTGAAAATCTGCTCATGCTGCAAGGAGAGACGTAGCGATGAGTGTGACGATGGACGACCCGATCAAGCGGTGGAC
>NZ_VDEK01000041.1:0-23863 GCF_007668225.1 Cereibacter sediminicola
ACTCGCGTTCGGCAGGCTTACGCGGCGCCACTGGCGCCACGGTCCTGCCTCACCCGAGGAACTTGATGCCGGTGCTGTCCACCAGCAGGTTCAGCGGCCCGCCAGCACGGCGATAGGGGATCTGCACCTTCAGGGTCTTCTGCCTGCGGCACAGGGTCGAGTAGTCCGGAACGGGCCAGTCCAGCCTCGCGAGGTGCAGCAGACTGGCGACCATCCCGGCGGTCTGTCTGAGCGGCAGCCTGAACAGCACCTTGATCGACAGGCAGAACTGGATCGCCGTATTCGAGAACACCGGTGGCCGCCCAAGGCGGCATTCATGTGGCGCGTGCCAGGCCATCTCCTCGTCCAGCCAGATCAGCAACGACCCGCGCTTGCGTTGTAGGCGGACCAGTTCGTCGTGCGGTAACGGGCGGGCTTGGGCTTGCTCTTGCCACACGTCTGACCGCATGGATTTGTAATGTGAATCCTTCACGGCGAGAGTTCTGCAACAATGCCCGGCAGGCCACTAATCGCTACGCGCGATCCGAACCGCGCGCCCGAGATTTCCTGCATCAACGGGCTCTTGAAGGTGCGCCGCCCGGCCGGGGTGCCCGCCGGCTACGCGATCGAGCCGGATACGCCCCAGCCTGCCGCACTCTCAGGCGCTCAGGCGGGCCGGGGAGCGGCAGTCCGCCCATGTTCGGACCGCGTCCCCGAAGGCGGCGAAGAGCGGGCGCGAAACGGGATCGGCTGCGGCATTCCATTCCGGGTGCCACTGCACCGAGAGGGTGAAGCCCGGCGCGCCCTCGACATAGATCGCCTCGGGCGTCCCGTCGGGGGCGGTGCCGTCGATCACGATCCTGCGCCCCGGCCGCGCGATCCCCTGGCCGTGGAGCGTGTTGGTCATGACCTCCTTCGTCCCCATCAGCCGGTGAAAAACTCCTCCGGCCGTGAAGCGCACCGGATGGCGCAGCGCGAATTTCTCCTCGATCGTGCCGTCCGGGGGCATCCGGTGATTCATCCGGCCCGGCAGATCGCGGATCTCGGGATGCAGGGTGCCCCCCATCGCCACATTCACCTCCTGAAACCCGCGGCAGATGCCGAGGAACGGCTGGCCACGCTCGACGCAGGCCCGCACCAGCGGCAGGGTGATCGCGTCGCGCGCCCGCTCGAAGAGCCCGTGGGCGGGGGTCTCATCCTCGCCATATTCCGACGGATGCACGTTCGGCCGGGCCCCCGTCAGCAGGAAGCCGTCGCAGAGATCCAGCAGTTCCTCGACCGTCACGAAGTTCGGGTCCGTCGGAATGATCAGCGGAAGACAGCCCGAGACGAGCGCCACCGCCTCGCTGTTCATCGTGCCCCCGGCATGAACGGGATAGGTCTCGTTCAGGAGCGAGGAGTTGCCGATGATGCCGACGACCGGGCGGCGGCTGGCGGGATGGGGCATGGCGGTGCCGAGGATCTGGGCTTCGGGGATCTGGGGTCGCATGAGGAAAAAGATAAGGCGCGCGGCCACGATGGTGAAGGGCCGGGCCGCCCGGAACCCCCGCACACATGCACAGAACGCCGCGCTCTTGTGCAGCCTGTGCTTGCGCTGCCTGCGAACCGGCGTCCGGCCGGGCGGCGGATCACGGGCTCGTGACTTGCGTTCCGGCGGGGGAAGCCGGGTTCATCGGATCATTCACAAGGAGGACACCATGCGCTCACTGATCCTGATCGCCCTTGTTGCCGCCGGTCCGGCCTTCGCCCAGATGGACCATTCGGGCCACGGGCAGTCCGCCGGCTCGGGCTCCAGCCTGGCCTACGAAGAGGCGAACCGGGCCATGCACGAGGCCATGAACCTGCCGCTGACAGGGGATGCGGATGTGGACTTCATGCGCTCGATGATCCCGCACCACGAAGGCGCGGTGGCCATGGCGCGCGTTGCGCTCGAGCACGGGTCGGACCCGGAGGTGCGCAAGCTTGCCGAAGAGGTCATCCAGGCGCAGGAGGCCGAGATCGCCTTCATGAAGGAGTGGCTGACCCGCCACGGGCACTAGCCCGTCCGCGGACGCGGACGGGGCAGCGCCGTCCGCGCCCTCCGCTCTTGCAGGTCTGTGGTCGCGCGCCGCCCGTGCGCCCGCCGACCAGCGCCGCCGCAGACCTGCGGGCGCGCACGCATCATCCCGGCGCGGCGCCGCAGGCCGTGATCCGGCAGCCGCGCGGATCGTCAGGGCAGGGGCTGGATCAGCCGCGCCTCGGCGATGAGCGCGATCAGCACCTCGACATGGTGCGTAACCGAGTAGGTGGCATCGCCCGCCTGCCGGCGCGCCTCGAGCCTCCGCTCCTCCTGCAACAGCGCCGTCACCGCCCGTTCGGGCCGCTGGTCCTCGACCAGACGGCGCAGGTCGCGCTCGCGCCGGTAGTCCGCAAGACCCAGCCGCGCAGCGCGCATCAGGAGTCGGGGGCGGCGGATCTCGGCAAGGAGGCTGCGGATTTCGGTCATGAGATTCTCCTCTGTCGGGGGATCGACAGATTGAGTCAGTGCAACTCTGCGTTGCGCCCGCGACCGATTCAGCGTGCGGAGGTTTCTCGAATGTTTAGGAATTAGAAAGAATTATCAACAACACCGCAGTTGTTAACGAACAGGTAACCAATGCCCCTGACGGTTGCAAAAGTCCAAGGCCGGATACTGCCATCACTCCGGCGCCACGGGATGGAATGATGCAGACCGATCTTCGCTTGTCACCGACGCTGCCCGCCTGGCTTCCCGAGCCGGTGCGGCTCTATCTCGATCACACCGAGGAAGGCCTTTCGCTGCGCGCGCTGGCGCGCCGCGAGGGCTGTCACGCCTCGACGGTGATGCGCCATGTGCGCCGCTGCGAGAGCCGGCGCGACGATCCTCTCGTGGACGAGGCGCTGGCGGCGTTCGGGCGATCTCTGGGGCGCGGAGCCTTCCCAGCCAGAAAGGACAGACCCGACATGACGGCACCGATCCGCCCCGAAGCCTCGCCTGCGCTCCGGCCGGCGCTGCTTGACGAGACGACCATCGCGCGCGAGGCCCGGCGCATCCTGCGCCGCCTGGCCGAGCCGCAGACCGTTCTCGCGGTGGCGCCCGACATGGAGAAGGCGGCGGTCCTGCGCTCGCTGCCCGACGGAAGCACGGCCCGCACCGCCGTGATGGACCGGGCCGTGGCGCAGGTCTTCGCGCTCAAGGACTGGATCACCTGCCGCAAGCCCGGCCGGATCGCCACCTACGAGATCACCGCCACGGGCCGGGCCGCGCTGAAGCGGCTGGTCGAGCGGGACGAGGCCGGACGCGGCGGCGGGATGGCCGAGGCGGCGCAGCCCTTCGCCGCCCAGCACCGCGACTGGGCCGAGCGCGAGATCCGCGACGAGGACGGGCCGCGCCGTGTCCGCTACAACGCCGCCGAAAGCCCCGTGGCCGTGCTCGGGCGGCGGCGCGACAAGGACGGGCAGCCCTTTCTCGCGGCCGAACTGGTCGAGGCGGCCGAGCGGCTGCGCGAGGATTTCGAGCTGGCCCAGATGGGCCCGCGCGTCGCGCAGAACTGGGACCGCTTCCTGACGGGTGCCGACCGGGGCAGCTTTCGCACCGACCCGGGCGGTGCCGAGGGGCCGCGTCAGGCGCGCGAGCGGGTGGCGGCGGCGCTGCGCGACCTCGGGCCCGGCCTCGGCGACATGGTTCTGCGCTGCTGCTGCTTTCTCGAGGGGCTCGAGGCGGCCGAGCGGCGGATGGGCTGGTCCGCCCGCTCGGGCAAGATCGTGCTCCGCATCGCGCTCCAGCGGCTGCGGCGGCACTATGACGAGACCTACGGCCGGTCGCGCCCGCTGATCGGCTGAGCATCGAGCGGGCGGACCTTCAGCTTCATGATCCGGTTGTCGCGCTTGGTCAGCACCTCGAAGCGGAAGCCGTGGAAGCTGAAGGCCTGCCCCTCGTTCGGGATCATCTGCGCCTCGTGGATCACGAGCCCGGCCACGGTGTTGGCCTCCTCGTCGGGCAGTTGCCAGTCCATCATCCGGTTCAGGTCGCGGATCGTCATGGAACCGTCCACCAGATAGTCGCCCGTATCGGACCGCTTCAGCGTCATCTCGAGGGCCACGTCGAACTCGTCGTTGATCTCGCCCACGATCTCTTCGATGATGTCTTCCAGCGTGATCAGGCCCTTGAGCGCGCCATATTCATCCACCACCAGCGCGAAATGCGTGTGCCGCTTCAGGAACTGGCGCATCTGCTCATCGAGGGGCGTCGTCTCGGGCACGAAATAGGGCTTCATCGCCACCGAAAGGATGTCGAGTTCCTCCAGCGCGCCGGTGCTGCCCGTCCGCATCAGCCGCGACACTTCGCGCAGCAGATCCTTGGCGTGGATGATCCCGAGGATGTTCTCGTGGTCGCCCCGATAGAGCGGGATCCGCGTGTGGGGCGAGGAGAGCACCTGCGCGATGACCTCTTCCGCGGGCTTGTCGGCGTCGATCATCTCGATCTGGCTGCGGTGGCGCATGATCTCCTCGACCGTCCGCTCCGACAGGTCGAGCGCGCCGAGCAGCCGGTCGCGGTCCTCCTTTTCCACCGCGCCCTGCGAATGGCCGAGCGCGATGGCCCCGGCGATCTCGTCCCGGATCGCCAGCATGTGGTCGCCCGGATCGATCCGCACGCCCACCAGCCGCAGAAGGCCCCGCACCAGCGCCCGCACCACCGCCACGATGGGCGAGAACAGGACGATCAGGACCCGGATCACCGGCGCCACCACCGAGGAAAAGCTCTCGGGCCGGCTGATGGCCAGCGTCTTGGGCAGCACCTCGCCGAAGATCAGCACCAGCAGCGTCATGACCAGCGTCGCGACCGCCACGCCGCCATCGCCGAAGAGCCGGGTCAGCAGCGCCGTGGCCAGCGAGGCCGACAGGATGTTCACCACGTTGTTGCCCAGAAGCAGCGCGCCGATCATCCGCTCGTTGTCTCCGGTGATCTCGAACGCCCGCTCGGCCCCGCGTGAGCCCTTGTCGGCCTTGGCGCGAAGCTTGGCGCGCGACGAGGCGGTGAGGGCCGTCTCCGAGCCCGAGAAGAAGGCGGACAGCACGAGAAGACCCAGAATGGCAACGGCCGTCAGCAGCGTTGCCGGATCAAGGTTCGAGAGATTCATGACGGGTTACAGTCCTTCGGGAACGGCAGGCGCCTAATGTGGAGCGGGCAGAGCCCCCCGGCAAGCCTTCTCGCACGGGCCCCGCGAGCGAAGCTCCGCGCGATGCGGGCCTTCGACGGTCCCTCCGGTGCGGGCCGGTCGCCTCACGTCCGCCCCCTCTGTCGCCTGATCGGCCGGACGGGCAGCCCTTGCCCGCGTGCAAGCGAAAGGCCGCCGCCGCTGACGAGATCGGAGCGACGGTCGGCCGGTTCCGCCCTCACTCGTGCGCAAGCGGATGGCCGCGCAGCCCGGCGATCGCTGGGCCTGTCGCAGCGGTTCCGCCCTTACTCGCGCGCAAGCGGATGGTGCCTGAGCACGAGGTCCTTCAGATGCTCGTCGAGCACATGGGTGTAGATCTCGGTGGTGGAGAGGTCGGCATGACCGAGCAGGGTCTGGATCACCCGCAGGTCGGCCCCTCCGGCCAGCAGGTGCGTGGCAAAGGCGTGGCGCAGCGTGTGGGGCGTGACCTTCGAGGGATCGATCCCCGCCAACACCGCGATCTGCTTGATGAGGACGTAGAAATATTCGCGCGTCAGATGGCCCGCAGCACCCGAGCCCGGAAACAGGAAGCGCGAGGCCGCACGCCCGGCCTTCTGTCCCGCGGCCTCGGCCTCGTCGCGCACCCGCAGCCAGTCCGCCAGCGCCTCGCGCGCGGGCGGAGAGAGCGGCACCATCCGCTCCTTGCCGCCCTTGCCGCGCACCAGGATCATCTGCGGATTGCCCCGTGCCGCCGCGACCGGCAGGCCCACCATCTCCGAGACCCGCATCCCCGTGGCATACAGCAACTCAAGGAGGCAACGGTTGCGGATCTGATCCGAGGCGCGCCGCCCCTTGTCACGGGCGGCCTCGAGCAGCCGGTCCACCTCCTCGATCTCGAGCGTCCTGGGCAGACGCCGGGCGCGCCCCGGTCCGCGGAGGCGGATGGCGGGATTGTCGGCGCGCCACCCCTCTTCATGGGCAAAGCGGTAGAGCTGGCGAATCGACGACAGCCGCCGCGCGCGCGTGGCCGGCGACAGGCCCTGCGCCTCGCAGAACACCAGATAGGCCTCGACCGCCGCGCGATCGGCCGTGGCGAAGTCCGCGGAGCGCCGCGTGAGCCAGCCGGCAAAGTCCTTCAGATCGCGCCCGTAGGCCAGGCGCGTGTTGCGCGCGGCATCCAGCTCGGCCGCCTGCGCCTCGAGGAAGGCCGAGATCCACCGCTCCATCCCCGCAGGCGCCATCAGCCGCGTCGCTCCAGCAGCATCAGTTCGAGCGCGGTACGCCGCGCGACCTTCTCGAGCCCGAGCGTGCGAAGGAGCGCGAGGCCCTGCGCGACGCCCGTGGTGTCGCCGTCCATGCCCCGCGTCACCTCTTCGAGGGCGAGCAGCAACGCCTCTCCGGGACGGTCCTGATCCAGATAGTCCTTCGCCGTCTCGGAGGGTCCGGCCGTGCCGAAGCCCGCCGCGACCGCGCGACCCATCGGGTCCATCGGCGCGGCGGCGCGCGCCGGATCGCCCGCGGCCAGCGCCAGAAGAAAGCCCTCGGCCGCATCCCTGGGCTTGCGGGCGCGGGCGACGGCCTCGGCGTCGGGCGAGAGCAGGCCGACCCGGAAGGCCAGCGCATCCGCCTCGGGCGGCAGCGCCAGCCCCTCCAGCCGACCGGCGAGAAGCCGGGCCAGCGTCACCTCGAGTTCGACTTCCGACATCCGCTCATAGGCCAGCAGCAGAGCGGGACCGGCCGCCGCCGCATCGCCCACCGTCAGCGCCTCATCGAGCGCCTGAAAGGCGCGCACCCGGTCCCAGACCCCGCCCGAGGCCGCGGCCTTGCGCGCGGTATAGAGGCCGAGCAGCAGGTTCGGCTCCAGCGCGCCCGCCCGCGACAGCCGCTCGGCCGCCTCGATCTGGGCCTTCCAGCCGGCGGTCTCGCGCAGCTCGGCATGGGCGAAGGCGATCGGCAGCGACTGGGTGGGCAGCGTCTCGCCCACCGCCTCGAGCAGACGCCAGTCGAGCGGCGTGACGCGCGCGGGATGCGTGAGCGGGCCCTCATCCTCGTAAAGGTCGGGATCAAGGAACCGCGAGAGCAGCGCATCCTGCGCATCGTCCACATATCCCAGCGCCTGCGCCGTGCGCAGCGTCAGGGCGGCGGCGTTCCAGTCGCCGGAGCGGGCCAGGCAGAAGATCCGCGCGGGGAAGGTGGGGGCCAGATCGGGCGACTTCTGCAATTCGGCGCAGGAGGTGTCCTCTTCCCCGGTCAGAAGCGCGATATCGAACTTGCGCCGGAAGATCTCGGCCCCGTTGTCGCTGGCCGCATCGATCAGGCTCGTGGCCGCCTCCAGCGCCCCGATCGCCAGCAGCTTGTCCACCCGCGCCAGCAGAAGCCGCCCCTTGCCCTCGGAATCGGCGGGCGGCTGCGCCTCGGCCAGCAGGATCGTAGTCAGGAGCGACTGCAGCGCGGGCAGGGTGCCCGTGGGTGCGATGGCGATCCGGTTGGCGATGTCGGTCGTCCGCCCCATCCCCCAGAGCGCGTGCGGCAACCCCGTCACCGCCGGCGGCAGAAGGCCCGCCGCATCGGGCGAGGGCCCGTCCAGCGGCGTGACCGCCACCTCGGCCGGCAGCGCGCCCTTGGTGATCCCCGGCTCGTCCGAAGGGGGCGCGACCTTGACCGGCGCCGCCACCGAGCGCGACAGCCAGTCGATCGCGGACAGCGGCTCCTGCGCCGCGGCGCCGGCCGAAAGGCCGATCAGCGCGCAGACGGCCGCGGCCCCGCGTCGCGCACCGGCACGGATCGGGCCGGCCGTTGCGTCATTGGGCATTCAGCATCACCGGCTTGGTCACATCCGTCTGCGGCGGCGAGAGATCGGCGAGATAGGCGTAGCCCGTCAACCCGATCAACCCCGCAACCACGAGCACCAGCAAGACCTTCAAGATGCGCCACATGCCTGTTTCCGACCCTCGTTCTGCCCCGGCTATTGTTGCCCCGGAGGCATGGATGATGCTTCACCGCCCCGGAGATCGTTCGCGTCGAATATATATGGCATTTCACCCGACTTCACGCCATTCAGGCAACAAAGTTGATGTCCGGGGCGGAAGTGCGCCGGCTGAGGGACGGGGACGGCCAGGAGTTCATGGCGCGGCTGAAGAAGACGGTTGTGATGGTGGGGATGATGGGCGCGGGCAAGACCGCGGTGGGCACGGCGCTCGCGCGGGCGCTGGCCGTGCCCTTCCTCGATTCGGACGAGGAGATCGAGCGCGCCGCCAACCGCACCATCGCCGAGATCTTCGCCCGCGACGGCGAGCCCTTCTTCCGCGAGAAGGAGAGCCAGGTTCTCTCGCGGCTCCTGAAGGACGCGCCATGCGTGCTCTCGACCGGGGGCGGGGCCTTCATGGCCGAGGCCAACCGCCGGATGATCCGCGAGCAGGGGGTGTCGGTCTGGCTCAAGGCCGATCTCGAGGTGCTCTGGCAGCGGGTGCGGCACAAGGCGACGCGGCCGCTCCTGCGCACGCCCAACCCGCGCGAGACGCTGCGGGCGCTTCTCGAGGCGCGCGATCCGGTCTATGCGCAGGCGGACCTCGTGGTGGAAAGCGGCGAGGGAACGGTGGAACAGATGGCGGTGCGGGTGCGCGAGGCGCTGGCCACGCGCCCTGATGTGCTGGAGACGGACGGATGACGGTCGATGCGGTGCGGGTGGAACTGGGCGCGCGCGCCTATGAGGTGCGGATCGGCCCCGGCCTGATCGCGCGGGCGGGCGCCGAGATCGCGCCCCTCCTGCGCCGGCCGAAACTGGCGATCCTCACCGACGAGACGGTGGCGGGCCTGCATCTCGCGCCGTTCCAGGCGGCCCTGGCCGAGGCGGGCATCGCCTCCTCGGCGCTGGCGTTGCCCGCGGGCGAGGCCACCAAGGGCTGGGAGCAGTTCTCGCGCGCCGTGGAGTGGCTGCTGGAAGAGAAGGTCGAGCGGCGCGATGTGGTCGTGGCGCTCGGCGGCGGGGTGATCGGCGATCTGGCGGGCTTTGCGGCGGCGGTCCTGCGGCGCGGCGTGCGCTTCGTCCAGGTGCCGACGACGCTGCTGGCGCAGGTGGACAGTTCCGTCGGCGGCAAGACCGGGATCAACACCGCGCAGGGCAAGAACCTCGTCGGCGCCTTCCACCAGCCCTCGCTGGTGCTGGCCGACATCGGCGTGCTCGAGACGTTGCCCGCGCGGGATTTCCTGGCCGGCTACGGCGAGGTGGTGAAATACGGCCTGCTGGGCGACGCCGATTTCTACGAATGGCTGGAAGAGGCGGCCCCGCGTCTCGCCTCCGACCCCGAGGCGCGGCAACGCGCCGTGCGCCGCTCGGTCGAGATGAAGGCCGAGATCGTGGCGCGCGACGAAACCGAAGAGGGCGACCGGGCGCTCCTGAACCTCGGCCACACCTTCTGCCATGCGCTGGAGAAGGCCACCGGCTATTCCGACCGGCTGCTCCACGGCGAAGGGGTGGCGATCGGCTGCGCGCTGGCCTTCGAGCTCAGCCAGCGGATGGGCCTCTGCGCCCAGGAGGCGCCGAGCCGCCTGCGCGCGCATCTCCGCGCCATGGGCATGAAGGTCGATCTGCGCGACATTCCGGGCGATCTGCCGGATGCCGAGGGCTTGCTGCGGTTGATGGCGCAGGACAAGAAGGTGGTGGACGGCAAGCTGCGCTTCATCCTCGCCCGTGGCATCGGCGCGGCGTTCGTGGCCGAGGATGTTCCGGGGGATCTCGTTCGCAGCATCCTTCAAGAGGCGCTGGCAAGCCGCTGACGGGAATGGATTTCCGCCCCGTCAGCGCGGCGGGGCAGGGATCAGAGCGAGCAGCCGGTCGGCAGCGGCGAATACCAGAACTCCAGCACCGGCTGGGGCATCATCAGGCCCAGAGCCTCGTAGGTCAGTCTCGGGACGGGAAACATCACGGTTCTCCTTGTTGTGCCCGCAGGAGCGGGCTCTTCTGCGGGTGAAACGCCCCGGAAGCGGTCTGGTTCGGACCGACCTTTGGCGGAAGCGGAACGGCGCCGGTCGCTCAGGCGGCGGGGCTCCGCGCCAGAAGGTAGATGTCCATGATCCAGCCGTGCCGCGCGCGGGCCTCCGCGCGGGCGGCGACGATGCGCGGGCCCGCGTCCGCAAGCGGGCCCTCCGCAAGGATCTGCTCCTTCATTCCGAGAAAGGCGCCCCACCAGATCCGCACGCCGTCGGGCGGCAGGTGGCGAAAGCTCGTCTCTCCGTCGAGCATGACGGCCAGGCGATCGATCCCCTCGGGCCAGCCCCCGTCGCGGAGCTGGCGCCCGGTGGTGACCAGGACCGGCGCCCCCACCTCGTTCAGCGGAATGGCGTGGGCGGCGCAGAGCGCCTGGATCGCGGTGATGCCAGGAACGACACGCACCCGCGGCGCCGGACGCAGCCGGGCGGCGATCCGCAGGCTTGAATCATAGAGCGACGGATCCCCCCAGATCAGCAGCGCCACGCGGGCCGCCGGTCCCGCCGCCTGAGCCCAGGCCAGCGCGATCGCATCGTGCCAATCCTCGACGGCCTGCCGGTAGTCGGGGTGCGCCGCATCCCGCACCGGAAGGTCGAACTCGGCCACCGGCACATGCGGGGCGGCCTCGGCCAGGATCGCCAGCCGCAACCCCGCAAGGTCCGCCTTGTCGTCCCCCTTGCGCGGCACGAGGATCAGGTCGGCCTCGGCCATGGCGCGTCGCCCCTCGAGCGTCACATGATCGGGATTGCCGGTGCCGATGCCGATCAGGATCAGGTCAAACATGGCAAGGCTCCTTGTGCAGCCACCGGCGAGGCGCCGTGGCCTCTGTCGGCGTGGGTCATGTGGGCCGGATCGCTCATCCCGCATCCTCGCCGGCCAGCGGCCCGTAGAGGATCAGCGCCGGCGCATCGCCCGCCCGCGCCACCTCCTGCACCAGCCCCTCCAGCGTCCCGCGCCAGATCTTCTGCGCCGGGGTCGAGACCCCCTCGGCCAGCATGGCGGGCGTCTCGCGGGGCAGGCCCGCCGCAAAAAGCGCGTCGGCGAGCGTCGGGAAGGTGCGCTTGCCCATGAAGACCACCGTTGTCGCCGCCGGATCGGCCAGGGCGGCGAGGTTCTGCTCGGGCAGCCCGCCCGTCACATCTGCGCCGGTCAGGAACTGCACCCGACGCGCGGTCAGCCGCCGCGTGAGCGGAATGCCCGCCGCCGCCGCCGCCGCGCAGGCCGAGGGCACCCCCGGCACGATCTCGTAGCCGATCCCCGCCGCCTCGAGCGCGTCGATCTCTTCCTCGAGGCGCCCGAACAGCCCCGCATCGCCCGATTTCAGCCGCACCACGCGCACGCCCGTCCGGGCATAATCCACCAGAAGGCGGCTCACATGGTCCTGCTTCGGCGAAGCGCGGCCCGCGCGCTTGCCCACCCCCACAAGATCGGCCCCCGCGCGCGCATGGGCGAGGATCGGCCCCGACGAGAGATCGTCGAACAGCACCGCATCGGCGCGGCCGAGACGGTCCACGGCCTTGAGCGTCAAAAGCTCCGGGTCGCCGGGCCCGGACGAGACGAAGGAGACAAAGCCCGTCATGCCTGTTCCGGGAAACGCGGATGGGTGCCCACTGGCCGGTAGCGGCGGTCGTAGTCGCCGGCATAGAGGCGGCTTTCGGCGAAATCCTCGGCCCCGAGGCTGCGCCCCACAAGGATCAGCGCCGTCCGCTCCAGCTCGGCGCCAAGGGCCGCCTGCAGCGTGCCGAGCGTCGCGCGGACCACCCGCTCGTCGGGCCAGCTTGCGCGCCAGACGACCGCCACCGGGCAATCGGCGCCGTAATGCGGCAGAAGATCCGCAATAACCCGGTCCAGCACATGCACCGAGAGATGGATCGCCAGCACCGCGCCGGTGGCCGCGAAGGCCGCGAGGCTCTCGCCTTCAGGCATCGGCGAGGCCCGCCCCGAAGTGCGGGTCAGCACCACCGACTGCGCGACGCCGGGCAGCGTGAGTTCCGCCCCGAGCGTCGCCGCGGCGGCGGCGAACGAGGGCACGCCCGGCGTCACGTCATAGGGGATGCCCAGCGCGCGCAGCCGCCGCAGCTGCTCGCCCATCGCCGACCAGACCGAAAGATCCCCCGAATGGAGCCGCGCCACATCCTTGCCCTCGGCATGGGCGGCGGCGATCTCGTCGATGATCGCATCGAGGCTGAGCGGCGCCGTGTTCACGATCCGGCAGCCGGGCGGGCAATGGGCCAGCACCCCCTCGGGCACCAGCGAGCCCGCATAGAGGCAGACCGGCGAGGCCGCGATCAGGTCGCGCCCGCGCAGCGTGATGAGGTCGGGCGCTCCGGGGCCCGCTCCGATGAAATGCACGGTCATGCCGTGGCTCCCTTCCTGTCAGGTTCCGCGGCCGTCCGGGCCACGGCGATGGTCACGGGCCCCGCGATCTGGCGGGGCCGCGTCAGAAGTGCGCCGGGGCCCGCGGCCACCAGCGCCGCCGCCTCGGCGACCGATCCGGTGCCGAACCGCTCGTCGATCCGGGCCGAGCGGGTGGGCGTGGCGATGCCGGCCAGCGCGGCCTCCGGCAGCCCCACCACCGGCAGCCCGAGCCTGCGGGCCAGCGCCGTCAGGGCCGGCAGCGCCGCGCGCGCGTCCAGCGTGGCCAGCAGCTCGGGCATCTCGCCCAGCAGCGTGAGGGCTGCGGCAAGATCCTCTTCGGTCGCGCTCTCGCGGAAGCCCAGCCCCGCCACGATCATGGCACGAGGCTCCATTGCACCACCGGCCGCGCCGCCTCCCAGCCGCGCATCCGGCCCAGCGGCGTCGCACGGGCGATCTCGATCCGCAGGAGTTCGCCGCCGTGCCGGGCATGAAGCGCGGCCAGCAGCGCCTCCGTTTCAAGCGTCACGGCGTTGACGACGAGCCGCGCGGTGCGGGGCAGCGCCTCGAAGAGGTCCGCATCAAAGCCGCCGCCCACGAAGATCGCGTCCGGCGCGGGCAGGGAGGCCAAGGTGTCAAGCGTGCGCCCCTCGACCACCTCGAGCGGCAGGGCGAAACGGGCCGCGTTGGCGCGGATGTTGGCCGCGCGCTCGGGCCGGACCTCGACCGCGGCGGCGCGGCCGCCCGCAAGGCACCATTCCACCGAGACCGAGCCCGAACCTGCGCCCAGATCCCACAGAAGCTCACCCCGCCGCGGGGCCAGCGCCGCGAGCGTCAGCGCCCGGACCGGCGCCTTGGTGATCTGCCCGTCATGGGCGAAGTGGCCGTCGGGCAGGCCCGGGCTGCGGGGCAGGGCCGTCCCGCCCCGCGCCTCGATCGCCACCGTGACCGGGGCGGCCACATCCGTCAGCGCAAAGCCGCCGGCGGTGGCCTCGCGCACGCGCTCACGCGGGCCGCCCAGCGATTCCAGCACCCACAGGCGGCTGTCTCCCCAGCCTTCGGCGGCAAGGAAGGCCGCCAGCGCCCCCGCCGCGGGCCCGTCGCGCAGCGTGCAGATCGCGCGGCGGCCCGGGGCCAATTCGGGCAGCAGCCGCTCCACGGGCGCGGCATGAAGGCCAAGCGCCAGCACCTCCTCCTGCCGCCAGCCGAGCCGCGCCGCAGCCAGCGCCACCACACCCGGAGCGGGAAAGGCGCACCAGTCGTCGGGCTCGAGCGCGGCCGCGAGGCTGCCGCCCGCGCCGTGCCAGAACGGATCGCCCGACGCGAGCACCGCCACCGGCCGCCCGCGCAGCGCGAGCACGGGGGCGGGATCGAAGGGCACCGGCCATTCCATCCCGCGCGCCCCGGCGTCCACCAGCGCCAGATGCCGCGGCCCGCCCACCACGATCTCGGCGGCCGCCAGCGCGGCACGGCTTGCATCCGTCAGCCCCGCCGGTCCATCTTCGCCCAGACCGATGATCGACAGCCAGGGGTCAGCCATGCGCATCCTCCTTCTGGGCGGCACGACCGAAGCCAGCCGCATGGCGCGCGCCCTGGCCGAGACGGGTCTTCCGTCCGTCTTCTCCTACGCGGGCCGCACCGCGGCGCCCGTGGCGCAGCCGCTGCCCGTGCGGGTGGGCGGCTTTGGCGGCGCCGAAGGGCTCGCCGCCTACATTCGCGCGGAAGGCATCAGCCATGTGATCGACACGACCCACCCGTTCGCCGCGCAGATGAGCCGGAACGCGGTCGAGGCCTGTGACGCCACCGGCACGGCGCTGGTGGCGCTCGAACGCGCGCCCTGGGTGGCGGGGCCGGGCGACCGCTGGATCCGCGTGCCCTCGGTCGAGGCCGCCGCCGAGGCGCTGCCCGAGGCACCGGCGCGCGTGTTCCTCGCCATCGGCCGCCTGCATCTCGCGGCCTTCGCGGGCCGGCCGCAGCACCACTACCTGCTGCGCCTCGTCGATCCGCCCGAGGCGCTGCCGCTGCCCCAGGCGCAGGCCGTGATCGCCCGCGGCCCCTTCACGCTGGCCGAGGATCTCGACCTTCTGCGCCGCCACGGAACCGAGTGGATCGTGGCCAAGAACGCGGGCGGCGAGGGCGCGCGCGCCAAGCTTGATGCCGCGCGCGAGCTGGGCCTGCCGGTCGTGCTGATCGACCGGCCCGCGATCCCGCCGCGCCCGCGCGCCGAGACGCCCGAGGCGGTGCTGGCCTGGCTCGCTCATCCGGCCGACCTCGGCGTATAGACCCAGCGGCCCACACGGCGCGTGGCCGAATTGCCGAGGATCACCACGGTCCGCATGTCGGCCATCTCGGGCGTGGCCTCGGCCAGCGTGACGGTGCGCAGATGCTGCTCGGACGTCGAGACGGCCCGCGCGAAGGTCACGAGACGGTCGGGGCCACAAGCCTCGCGCAGGATTTCCAGCGCGCGCGCAAAGCCTTCGGGGCGGGACTTCGAGCGGGGATTGTAGAAGGCCATCGCCAGATCCGCCTCGGCGGCGAGCCGCAGGCGCTTTTCGATCAGCGCCCAGGGCTTGAGATTGTCCGACAGGTTGATCGCGCAGAAATCGTGCCCGAGCGGCGCGCCGGCGGCGGCGGCGGCGGCCAGCATCGCGGTGATGCCGGGCAGGATGCGGATGTCGAGCGCCTGCCACTCGGGCCGCGCCTCCAGCGCCTCGAACAAGGCCGAGGCCATGGCAAAGACCCCTGGATCGCCCGAGGAGACCACGACCACCCGCCGCCCCTCGGCCGCCATCTCGAGCGCACGGGTCGCGCGCTCGACCTCCACCCGGTTGTCGGATGCGTGGAGCGTCAGGCCCGGCCGTTTGGCCACGCGCGCGACGTAAGGAATGTAGCCCACGACATCCGTGGCCTCGGCCAGAGCAGCCGAGACCTCAGGCGTGACGAGCCCCTCGGCTCCGGGCCCGAGACCCGCCACCACGAGCCAGCCGCTCATTCCACCAGCTCCGGCCGGCGCCCGCGTCCGGGGACGAGCACGATGGCGAAATAGGGGCAGTCCGCGCCCTCGACCTCGGCCAGCCGCGCGACCCGCTGGCCCGGCATGGTGCCGCGCTCGACGAGCCAGGCCTCCTCGAGCCGGCCCGCGGCCGCCAGCGCCCGGCGCACCTTGGGCAGGTTGCGCCCGGTCTTCATCACCACCACCGCATCGGCCGCCGCCGCATGGCGGGCCAGATCCTCTTCCGAGAGCGTGCCTGCCAGCACCGAGAGCACATCGTCCCCCCAGGTGATCGGCAGGCCGGCCGCGTTCCAGCAGCCCGCCATGCCGGGGATGCCCGGCACGATCTCGACCTCGGCGCGGCCCTGCAGCCGGCTGTGCAGATGCATGAACGAGCCGTAGAACAGCGGATCGCCCTCGCAGAGCACCACCACCTCTTCCGTCCGCGCAAGCTCGGCCAGCCGGTCGGCCCAGAGGTCGTAGAACTCCGCCAGCATCCGGTTGTAGTCGGGATGATCGAAGCGAATCTCGGTCGTGACCGGATAATCCATCGGGTATTCGACGGCGTCCGGCCTCAGCATCCCCTCGACGATGCGGCGCGCCTGTCCCGCGCGGCCCGCCTTGCGAAAATAGGCCACATGACGGGCCTGCCGGATCAGCCGGTCCGACTTGACGCTCAGAAGCTCGGGATCGCCGGGGCCGAGGCCCGCGCAGATGATGCGGCCCATCATTCCACCCGGCAGGCAAGCGCGTTGACAGCCGCAACCGTGATCGCCGACCCGCCCAGGCGGCCTTCGACGATCAGCGACGGGCAGGGCAGGTCTTCCATCAGCGCCTCCTTCGATTCCGCGGCTCCGACAAAGCCCACAGGGCAGCCGATAATGGCCGCGGGCCGCGGGCAGGCCGGATCCTCGAGCATGTTCAGCAGATGAAAGAGCGCGGTCGGCGCGTTGCCGATCGCCACCACGGCACCCGCCAGATGCGGCCGCCACAGCTCCAGCGCCGCGGCCGAGCGGGTGGTGCCCATGGATTTCGCAAGCTCGGGCACCGCCGCGTCCTGCAGGGTGCAGACCACGCGGTTCCCGGCCGGGAGGCGTGGGCGGGTGATGCCCTCGCTCACCATCCGCGCGTCGCAGAGGATCGGCGCCCCCGCCTCGAGCGCCGCCCGCGCCGCAACCGCCATGCCGGGCGAGAAGCGGACATGCGCCTCGAGCCCCACCATGCCGGCGGCGTGGATCATGCGGACCACCACCACCTCCTCCTCGGGCGTGAAGCGCGCGAGCGCCGCCTCGGCCCGGATGGTGGCGAAGGACTGGCGGTAGATCGCCGCCCCGTCGGTTTCATAGAGATGCGGCATCAGTCTGTCTCCGTGGGGACGCAGGCGAGGAGGGCTGCGATGGAATTGCGGCGCGGCTGCCAGAGGCCGGCCTCGGCCAGCGCGTGGAACCGGGCGCGAAGGGCGGCGAGGGCGGCGGGGTTCTCGCGCTCCATGAAGGCCACGAGATCCTCGCGCATCAGCGTCGCCTCGAAACAGAGGTCGAAGAGCCCGTCGGGCACCGCGCGAGTGAGATTGGCAAAGCTCGCCAGATGATCGACCGAGGCCGCGATCTCGGCCGCCCCCCGGAAGCCGTGGCGCATCATGCCACTGGCCCAGGCGGGATCGGCGATGCGGGCGCGCACGATCCGGGACAGCTCTTCCGTCAGGCTGCGCGCGCGCGGCCGGTCGGGGCGCGTGGCATCAAGGTGATAGAGCGCGGCCTCGCGCCCGAGCCGGGCCAGCGCCGCCGCAAAGCCGCCCTCGTGCGCGGCATGGTCGTGCGCCATCAGAAGGTCGCTCTCGGCCAGATCCTGCACATGGGCGAAGGCGTCGGCCGCGCGCAGCCGCCCCTCGAGCGCGCCGCGGGCGGGCGTGGCCGCGCCGTCCGCGCCGATGGCCCAGGACGAGCCCTCCATCCAGGCCTCGCCCGCCTCAAGGCGCCCCTCGGGGCTGTAGTCGTCGGACCGCACGCCCACGCCGTAAAGGCCCGGCTTCGGCCCGAAGACGCGCGGGCTGCGGGAGAGATAGGGGTTGTCCTCGGGCGCCTCCTCGCGGGCGGCCAGCGCCTCGGCGCCGGTCTCGAAAAGCTGGGCGAGCGTGGGGAAGATGTCGCGGAAGAGGCCCGAGACGCGCAGCGTGACGTCGATGCGCGGGCGCCCCAGCAGCGCGAGCGGCAGGATCTCTATGCCCGAGACCCGTTCGGACCCCTCGTCCCAGCGGGGGGAGAGGCCCGCCAGATGCAGCGCCATGGCGAATTCCTCGCCCGCCGTCCGCATCGAGGCCGAGCCCCAGAGGTCGATCACCAGCCCCTTCGGCCAGTCGCCCTGGTCCTGCAGGTGACGGCGAAGGAGTTCCTCGGCGAGCTTCACCCCCTGCGCGTGCGCCGCCCGCGAGGGCACGGCGCGCGGATCGACGGAATAGAGGTTGCGGCCCGTGGGCAGCACATCCGTCCGTCCGCGGTGCGGCGAGCCGGAGGGGCCGGCGGCCACCCGGCGCCCGTCGAGCGCGGCGAGGATGCCCTCCGTCTCGCCCGGGGCCGCGCCGTAGAGATGCAGCCCCTCGCCGTAGCGGCTTTCCTTCAAGTCGCAGACGAAGCGGTCGATGCGGGTGATGGCCTCGGCCGGGGTGGCGTTGGCGGGCAGGCCCAGATCCTCCTCGACGCCCGCGGCGCGGGCCTCGTCGCGGATGGCGCCGATGAGGCGCCCGCGCCGGGCCGGGTCGAGCCCGTCGGCGGTGGAATATTCGTCGAGAAGCCGTTCCAGACGCTCGAGATTTCCGGGAAGCGCACTCTCGCGCAAGGGCGGCGGCATGTGACCCAGCGTCAGCGCCCCGAGCCTCCGCCGCGCCTGCGCCGCCTCGCCCGGATCGTTGACGATGAAGGGATAGATCACCGGCAGCGCGCCGGTCAGCGCCTCGGGCCAGCAGGCGTCCGACAGCGCCACCGCCTTGCCCGGCAGCCATTCGAGCGTGCCGTGCGCGCCCATGTGGATCAGCGCATGAAGACCTTGCGCGCGCAGCCAGAGGTAGAAGGCCACATAGGCGTGCCGCGGCACACGGGCGAGATCGTGGTAATCGGAATCCCGCGCCGCCACCTCGCCCCGCTCGGGTTGCAGCGCGAGCAGGAGGTGCCCGCGGCGCAGGGCCGCGAAGCGGAAGGCGCCGTCGCGGCAGTCGGGATCGGCCTCGGGCGGGCCCCACGCTTCACGAAGCGCGTGTTGCAGGGGATCGGGCAGGGTTGCGAGCGCGGCCTCGTAGGCGGCGAGCGGCCAGCTCTGCCGCTCGGTCAGCAGCGCTTCGGCGAGGCCCTCGCCGGAGGCTGTCGAATAGCCCGCCGCGGCCAGCGTGCCCGCCAGCGCCTCGGCCGAGGCCAGCGCATCGAGGCCCACGGCATGGGCGATCTGGTCGGGCCGGCCGGGATAGGTCGAGAGGACGAGGGCCAGGCGCCGCTCGGGCGCGGGCGTTCGGGCCAGCCGGTGCCAGGCCGCCACACGGTCGGCCACGGCCGCCACGCGGGCGGGGTCGGCGCGGTGGGCGAAACGGGAATATTGCAGGTCCGGGCAGCGTTTGCCGGGCGACTTGAAACTGACGGCGCCCGCGAAGATCCGCCCGTCCACCTCGGGCAGCACCACATGCATGGCGAGATCGGCGGGCGAGAGGCCACGCTCGGCCGCCGCCCAGTCGCGCCGCCGCGCGGTCGAGAGAGCGACCTGAAACACCGGGCAGCCGGGGCCGTCGAGCGGCGAGCCCTCGGAGCCCTTGGCCGAGAAGGCGGTGGCATTGACGATGGCCGCGGGACCGAGGCGGGCGAGTGCGGCGGCGATCCAGTCGGGCGCGCCCGGCGCCTTCAGCGAGGGGGCGAAGAGGCCGAAGGCGCGGAACCCCCGTTCGCGAAGCGCGAAGATCAGCGCGTCCACGGGGCCCGTGTCGGCGGCGGTCAGGTAACTGCGGTAGAAGGTGACGACGACGGCCGGCGCGCCTTGGGCCTCGGGCTCGGGGATGACGCCGCGGGCGGGATCATACCAGCCCATGTCGGGCATCCGCTTCTCACCCGGCACGGGGCCCGCATAGAGCCCCGCCGCCAGCGCCAGTTGCGCCAGCGCCGCCTGCGCGGCCACGGCCCCGCCCGCGTCGCAGAGCGCCGACAGCCGCCGCAGCGTCGAGACGGGAAGGGTCGAAAGCGCGTCGAGCGCCGGATCCTCGCGCCCGTCCGCGGGCAGGACCGCCAGCGCGATCCCGCGGCGCCGGCAGAGATCCTGCACCTCGGCCAGCCCGTAGCTCCAGTAGCTCTCTCCGCCGATCAGCCGGATCAGGATCGCCTTGGCATGGGCCAGAACCGTCTCGGCATAGGTATCGATGGAGAGGGGATGGCGCAGCGCCACGAGGTTCAGAAGCCGGGTGGAGGGCAGCCCTCCGTTCGCCCGGTGCCAGCCCGCCGCGAAGGCCCCGAGATCGCTGTCGGAGAAGGACAGGACCACCAGATCCGCGGGTGTCTGGCCGGGATCGAACGGGGTCGCGGTCTCCTCGAGCCCGTGGCTTTCGCGGAAGACGACATGCATGGCTCAGCCGATCCGCGCCAGAAGATCCTGCCGGATCGCGGCCTCGTCGAGATCGCCACGCTCGGCGATGACGACGAGGCGGCTTTGCCGCGCGCCGCTCCAGGGCCGGTCGAACTGGTGGCGGACGCGCGCGCCCACCGCCTGCACCAGAAGCCGCATCGGCTTGCCCGCGACCGCCACATGGCCCTTCACGCGGAGGACGTTGCGCTCGGTCGCCAGCGCCCGGATCGCCTCGGCCAGCCGCTCGGGGTCGGCGATCTCGGGCAGATCGACCACGGTCGAGGCGAAATCGTCGTGCTCATGATCGTCGGCCCCGTCGTGGTGCGAGGGGCGGGCATCAAGATCATCCTCGGCCGCGGCATGAAGCCCCAGGATGACCCTGGGATCGACCGCGCCTTCGGTCACGGACAGGATCGGAACCGGGCGCGGCGCCTCGGCCTCGACCACGGCGCGGGCCGCGGCAAGGCCCGCCTCGCCGGCCAGATCGGCCTTTGTCAGAAGCACGAGGTCGGCGCAGGCGAGCTGATCCTCGAACACCTCCGAGAGCGGGGTCTCGTGATCGGCGCCCTCGGCCTGTGCCTGCGCCGCCACCGCCTCGGCGTCGGGGGCGAAACGGCCCGCGGCGACGGCCTCGGCATCGGCGAGCGCGATCACGCCATCGACCGTGATGCGCGAGCGGATGGCCGGCCAGTCGAAGGCCTTCAGGAGCGGCTTCGGCAGCGCAAGGCCCGAGGTTTCGATCAGGATGTGATCGGGGCGCCTGGGCAGCGCCATCAGCGCCTCGATGGTGGGGATGAACTCGTCGGCCACGGTGCAGCAGAGGCAGCCGTTCGCCAGTTCCACGATCGCCTCGTCGGGGCAGTTCTCGTCGGCGCAGGCGCGGATCAGGTCGCCATCGACGCCCATCGTGCCGAACTCGTTGACCAGGACGGCAAGGCGGCGCCCGCCCGGGTTCTGCATCAGGTGCCGGATCAGCGTGGTCTTTCCGGCGCCGAGGAAGCCCGTGATCACCGTGACGGGGATCTTGGCAAGGTCGGTCATGGCATCTCTCCGATGGGGGGAAGGCGGGCAAGCGACTGCTTGCGGAAGATCTCGGGCCGCTCGCGCCAGGGCACGACGCCGTCGGGGGCGCCCGCATAGGCGGCGGCGCCTTCGAGGATCGCGGGCGCGTCGGACTCCGCAAGGCGGCCGTAGACATAGCTCCAGCGGCCGGGGGCCGACAAAGCCACGGCGCAGCCCTGCGAGCAGGCGGAGAGGCATTCGACCGGCCGGACGGTGATGCCCTGGGGGGCATCGGCGGCGAGCGCGGCATGAAGCCGCAGGCCAGGCGTGGCCTCGCCCTCGGCCACGGGCTGTCCCGCGCGGCAGGTGGTGCAGACGTGCAGCGTCACGGTCATCGGCCGTCCCTTGTCCTGCGGCGGAAAGGGGGCCCGATCCAGGGGAGGGAGGCGGCACAAGGCGGCACCTCGGTCCACCGGCCGCGGAACACCCCGTCCGCCCGTAAGTCTCAGCGCTGGCAGGTCTCCCGGCTTGCGGATGTGGGGCCTTGCGGTCCCGCGGCGGTCCGCCTTCCCGGCCTTGCGGCCAGTGGCATGGACAACCTCTCCGGTCACGGTCGCGGGGGCGGCTGCCTCTGGGCATTCCCTCTTCGCCTGTCGCTTGCGGACAGGAACCAGCGCGGCGGCAGTGGTGAGCGAAAGGGCCGCCCTTGTCAAGCCGACGCGGAGGGCCGGGACGAGAGGACGCGGGACGGCTTCACAAGCCGCGCCGGGCGCGGCAGAAGGGCGGACGAAAAGGACGCACCCCATGACGCGACTGCATGATCTCTGGCTGGCGCCGCACCGTCCGCTCTTTCTGGGCGCGGGGCTCTGGGCGCTTGCGGGGCTGGTCTGGTGGCAGTGGGGAGAGGCTCTGGGCCTTGCCGCGCCGGTTCTGGGCACGTGGGGCCTCTGGCACGGGCACGAGATGCTCTTCGGGCTCGGCTCGGCGGCGGTCGGCGGCTATTTCCTGACCGCGGCGCAAGGCTGGCGCGGGTCGGACCCGCTGTCGGGGCGGCCGCTGATGGCGCTGGTCGCGCTCTGGCTGCTCGCGCGCGTCGCGCTGGTGCTGGCGGGGCTCTGGCCCGAGGCGCCGCTCTGGCTGATCCAGCCCGCGGCTTGCGCCTATTTCCTTGCGCTGGCCGGGATTCTGGTGCGCGAGGCGGTGCTGGCCGGCCGCTGGACCAAGATCGGCTTCGGGGCAGGGGTCCTGGCCTACGGGCTGGCCGAGACGCTCTATCTGCGGGCCGCGCTCACGGATGGTTTGCCCGACGCGGCCACCATGGTGCGCGTGGGCTGGATGTTCTTCGCGATCAAGATCTCGATCATCGGTGGGCGGATGGTGCCGGCCTTCACGCTGAACTGGCTGCGGCAGGTGGAAAGCCCCGTGCCTGACCCCGCACCGCGACCCGCCCTCGGCTGGTGCGCGCTGGGGTTGCTCTGGCTTGCGCTGGCGCTGACCTTCCTGGGCGAGGAGACAGTCTCGGCCCTCTGCCTCGTCGGCGCGGGGATCGCGCAGGGCCTGCGCCTTGCGGGCTGGCGCGGCTGGCGGGGGCGGGCGAACCGGCTTCTGCTGCTCCTCCACATCACCTTCGGCTGGCTGGCGGCGGGGCTCATCCTCGTGGGACTTGCGCGGCTGAACCTGGTGCCCATCGCCGAGATGGACGCGCTGCACGCGCTGACCATGGGGGCGATGTCGGGAATGATCCTCTCACTGGCCTCTCGGGCCGCAGCCCCCCGCGACGGAGGCCCGCTGCGCGCGCGGCCGACGATGCTTCTGGCCTTCGCGCTGGTCTGGGCCGCGGCGCTCCTGCGCCTCTGGGCGCCGCTGATCGCCGGCTTCGACGCCGTCCCGGTGGCCGCGATCCTCTGGTGCGCGGGCTGGATTTCCTTTCTCGCGGGCTACCTGCCCACCGTCGTCGGGCCGCTTGCCCGACCCGTCTTCTCCGGCCCGCGCGCGGCAGCGCCGCAGGTCGTCCAGATCAGGATGCCAAGATGACCGACATGAACCAGCGCCACGCCGAGAAGAAGGCCCGCATCAAGGAAGCGCGCGATCGGATGATGGCCGACAAGACGGGCGAGAAGGGCCTGATCATCGTCCACACCGGGACGGGCAAGGGCAAATCCTCGGCCGGATTCGGCATGATCCTGCGCTGCATCGCCCACGGGATGCCCTGCGCGGTGGTCCAGTTCATCAAGGGCGCCTGGGACACGGGCGAGCGGCGGTTGCTGACGACCCATTTCGGCGAGCTCTGCCAGTTTCACGCGATGGGCGAGGGCTTCACCTGGGAGACGCAGGACCGCGAGCGTGACATTGCCGCAGCGCGCGCCGGCTGGGACAAGGCGAAGGAGCTTATCCGCGATCCCGAACTCCGCATGGTGCTGCTCGACGAGATCAACATCGCGCTGCGCTACGACTATCTCGACCTGGCCGAGGTGCTGGCCTTCCTCGCCGAGGAAAAGCCGCCGATGACCCATGTCGTCCTGACGGGGCGGAACGCGAAGCCCGACCTGATCGAGGCGGCCGACCTCGTGACCGAGATGGAGATGGTCAAGCATCCGTTCCGGGCCGGGATCAAGGGGCAGCCGGGCGTCGAGTTCTAGGCGACGGGCGGGAGAGACCGTCTCCCGCATCCTCCGACGCCCGGATCAGGCGGGCGCGGAACAGGGGCGCAGGTCGCGCCGGATGTCGGTCGCATCGGGGGGATAAGTGGCTGGGGCGGCTGGATTCGAACCAACGAATGGCGGTACCAAAAACCGCTGC
>NZ_VDEK01000042.1:0-22088 GCF_007668225.1 Cereibacter sediminicola
CCCATGCGCAAAACGGCTTGACCGGAACGGCCCCGTTACCGAAGTCTGGAGCCTAGCAATGCCGGCGCGGCCAGTTCACTTGATGGCAATAGAGTTCTTGCTCGATCCAGCTTGGTGGCCAGATTGAGTTTTCATCCATCGGGGCACAGACGGCGTCACGTATTCGCAATCGCCTGTGGGCGCGGCGTTCGGGTGGTATGTCAAAGTGGGGTAATATGCTCGGGGGACCGCGCGCCGATCGGCCCGCGCGGTTGATGCAATACAGCACCGCGAGACTACTACCGCGGGAAATTGAGCGAACGGCCTTCAAAACCGGGATGGCAAGCATGGCCCCTCGCGAACCAGCACCCCGGCTGAAGGCCAGTGCGGCAGACCAACGCGCCGCCGGAAGCGCCGCATTCCTCGATACGGGCCGTCCGGCATCCTGCGAAGAATGCGGATGGGTTGTTGGACTTTCGGCATCCTCAGACGCGGCCGGTTCCTCCGGCTCGATGCCCCTGATCTGATCCGTATGTTCCGCATTCGCGCGCGGCAGGTCGTTAACGTCCGCGAAGAGGCCGTCTGACCCATCGTCAACGGAGAACAACAGGCCCTCGTGCCCGTGTGCATCGCAGGCGTCGATGACTGACTGCCAGCGATCGGCCATGCAGATTCCGACAAATAGGGCGGGTGCAGCGGGTTCGGACATTGATGTCTCCCGGTTTCCCGCACTCATGGTCAGCGGGCACCGCGAAGATCGCAAACGAACTGAGGGAGTTTGTCGATCTTGGCCGGAACCTGCCCGGCGCCATCGGTGAACGTGCCGACGTCGGTCGGCACGGGTGCCGCCCCGGCGAAGGCTCAACCTGCGGTCAACGCACACTAGGACGTTCGGCTCGAACTCCGGCATGACGCCCGGAATGCCCACGGGCCGCAAATGGCGCCGGCAGTCGAGTGGCCGCTCGCCCTTCTCTCCCCTACCGCCCCCTTCCGCACCTGAGACCCACATGTCGATGCGCGCCGAGGAGTTGCCTCTTCCCGATGGATAAGCCGCCTCAGCGGCGCCGATCAGCGGGACAGGGCGGATGCGTGCAGCCGGGGGACGGGAACCCGTCCCCATACCCTGCTCCAGACAGGGCCGTCCCTTTCTGGGGCGGGGGTAACCTACCATGACAGGTATTACCCGAGGACGAAACGGTCCACATGCGAAGAGGGGCCGGCAGGGCGGATCGATTGGCACAAGGGGCCTCCTCTTCCTTCCGATCCGGGCACCGGCTGGCGGGACTGGCCGATCCTGTTGAACCCGCTGATCCCCGGATTTTTTGCGCCGGACGCCGGTCTCTCACAGGGCGAGCCGACTTGGCCGAGGCTTGTCGGGGGCGAGCTCCTCCGCGCCTCAGGGGAAGGGGCGGTAGGGAAAGGAGGTGTCAAAGGATTTTCGAGGTGGGCGCCTAGACTCCGGCGGTGGACCTCAGGGAGACTGGACATGGCCCGAGCCGGAGATGGAAAGAAGCGATAGGACAAGCGGCGGGCGGACCGGCGTCTGCCGATGCGCGTGACGGAGGAGGAGCTTCTCCGTTTCGAGGCCCGGGCACTGGCAGCGGGGTACGGGTCGGCCAACACCTACCTCTCGGCCTTCGTGCGCGGTGACGGGCAGGACCACTGGATCGACCGGAAGGACGCCGCGCGCATCCTGGCCGCGCTGGCGAAGATCGGCACCAACGTGAACCAGATCGCGCACAGGTTCAACGCGGGCCGGGCTTGGGCGCTCGCTCCGGAGGATCGGGGGATCATCGACGACGCGATCAAGGCCTGCGAGCAGGTCCAGCGTGCGATCCGGAGCCATCTGACGTGATCTGCGAGATCATCCAGGTGCCCGGCGAGCCGGGCTCCGGCGCCAGAGCGGACGCGTTCGAGCCGGGCGTCCGATATGTCTGCCAGAAGGCCTTCCGGATCGAGTTGCGCAACCTGGGATCGCGCGACTGGCGGGACGCGGCCGGCGACATGCGGCTGACGGCGGACCTGTCTGAGAAGGTCGAGAAGCTCTACTATCATGTCGTCCTCTCCTGGCACGAACACGAGCGGCCGACCGACGCGCAGCAGGTCGAAGCCATGGACCAGCTGATCCGCAGCCTCGGGCTCTAGGAGCACCAGGCGGTGATCGGCACCCATCGCGATCCGCCGCGCTGCCATATCCATGCCGTGATCAACACCGTGCATCCGGTCACGGGCAAGGTCTGGTCGAAGGCGAAGGACCACGAGAAGGCCGAGCTTGCCTGCCGCCAGATCGAGCTCGACCAGGGCTGGAGCCACGACCGCGGCCATTTCGATCTTGTGGTCGTCGTGACCGAGGGCCGCCGTGTCGCCCAGCTGCTGCCGAAGCCCGCCGCGCACTGGGAGAAGGTCAGGGCCGCCCGCGAGACCGGGCGGCGCCGGAAGACATCGGCCGAGATCCGCACCGAGAAGCGGACCGGGTTCGAGACCTTCGATCACAACCTCCCCGATCCGCTGAAGGCGAAGGTGCGAGCGGCGGTGGAGGGATCCGCGGACTGGCCGACGCTGCATCTGGCGCTGCGCGAGCTCGGGCTGCGCTACGAGCCATTTGGCTCGGGCGCCCGGGTCCACCTGGTCGGCTCGACGGAATACGCCAAGGCCAGCTCGTTCGGGGCGTGGTTCTCGCTTTCCCGGATGGAAAAGCGCCTCGGGCCCCATGTCCCAGCAGTCGGCGATCCGGAACCGGACGCGGATGCCCACCTGGATCACCCCGTCCCCGCCAGCCCGATCGGTCTTGCAGGCGCGCCGGCGCCGGAGGACGAGAAGGCAACCCGGGCAGCGGCGTTCAAGGTGACCCTGCTGCGCCGCCTCTACGTCAACATCCACGTCGACCCGCGCATTGCCCGCGACATCCGCTTCGTCGCGCTCGACGAGAAGCCGCCACGGATCGCGTTCCGGGACGGCACGACGGTGCGCGATCACGGGCCGGAACTGACGACCTCCGCCTCCACCCGAGCCGCCCGCGCGACGATGATCGCCATGGCGAAGGCCAAGGGCTGGACGACGGTGGTCCCCTCCGGCGAGGATGCCGACTACATCAGGCAGATGTCGCTCGAGGCGGCGGCGGCTGGCCTGCGGGTCATGGATGTTCCGCCGGAGGTGCAGGCTGAGGCGGACCGGATCTACGCTCGTTGGCAGGCGACCCGGCCGATGATCGACCGCCACGCCGAGGCGGCGCGGCAGGCGCATCTGGAGGACCAGGCCGACCGGGAGGCGGCCGTTCGGGACAACGCCGCTGATCGGAAGCAGGTCGCCGACCGGAAACGTGAGGTCAGCGCCGAGGCCCAGGCGGTGATCGATGTCATCGCGCCCGGACGTGAGCCGGCCACCACCGGGAAACGGCGCATGGTCCGCGAGGTGCGCGACCGCCTGCTGGCGAGCCTGCCCGACGCGCGGAAGGCGCCGAAGCCCCAGCCGGCACCGGACGCAGCGAAGACCGATCCCGCCGGTGCTCGCCGCATCCAACGCCGACTGCGCGAGAACGATGCGCGGGAACTCGACGAATTGAAGCGCCTCGACATCGGCATGATAGCCGCGGCGGGCGGCTGGTCCGACGTCTCGGCCACCCACCCCGACAGTTCGGACCGGCAGGGTCGGCGATACCGCATCTACCAGCGCGGTGGTGACACGATCAAATGCACGCTGACAAAGGCGGGCCACTGGCTCTGGACGTCGAACAAGAGCGGCAGGGCCGGATCGGTCTTCGACCTCTGGCGCCTCGACAACCCGGGCCGGAGCCTCGGCCACGCCCGCGCCGCTCTGCGCCAGCTGGCCGGAACGACCCCGGTGCCGGCCCCGGCCGGCCGTCCGGTTCCTGCAGTGCCCGCCGATCCCGAGGATCACGACCACACCGCGGCCCGTCAGCGATGGGAGCAGGCAGGCATGCTCGGGCGACGCGCGACCTATGCCGAGGCCCGTGGTATCGCGCGCAGCACCCTCGGCCGTTTCGCGGCCGAGGGTGCTGCGGCCCGTTCGGCGGCATCCTCTTCGCCCACCGCAATCTCGAGACCGGCGACATCCAGGGCTTCGAGCAGCGCTGGGAGAAGGACGGTGCCAAGAACACGGCGCGGTTCGCGAAGGGCGGCCGGAAGTCGCTGTGCGTTCTCGGCGACCGGCGCGGCAGCACTCGGATGGTGGTTTGCGAAGGCGGCCTCGACGCCTTGGCGGTGGCCGAGATCGAGAACCGCACCGACACGATCTACGTCTCGACCGGTGGCGGCTTCGGCTCGGAGACGGCGCGGGCGCTGGCCGGCCTGGCCGAGGGGCGCAGCGTGTTCGGCGCCTTCGACGCCGACGCGGCGGGCAAGACGCTGCACGCGCGCCTCGTGAATGCCGTGCCCGCCGCGCAGCGGCTCGCCCCGCCAAGGCAGATCGCCGGATCGGTCCGGATCTGCAAGGATTGGCTGGAGGTGCTGAACGCAACGAAGAGGACCCGCCCTCTACGCCCACCAGCCGACACCCCCTCGCACCCGTCGCAGGCTCCCCTGCCCGCTCCGCCCTAGGAGGGCTGTCCGTCACCGGGGCTCGACTGATGCGGCGTCCAGACAGGCGGCCCGCATCGCCGCCGAGGCTGCCGCTCGGGGCCGTCAAGGGCTTGGCCCACGCTGCCCGCCGCTGTCCACCCGGCCATCCCATGCGGCCTGGCCTCCGTAGCTCGCAAGGCCCCGGGCGGGCAGGTTCGGCGTTTCTCCTCCTGGACAGCCTGGAGAAAATCCATAACCTGGCGTGGCGCTTGAGGTTTGTCCTTGTCCGATCCGTTGCCCGATTGCCCGATCTGCCAATCGCCCGGCCCGCTGGCCGCGCCTCGGCATGTCGGGAGCTGGTCGGATCTGACCGCGGCGGAGCAGTTCCAGCTGCTGGCGAGAATGGGAGAAGCATTGGCCGCCGGCGTCCAGGCTTTCCACGTCGCGATCGAGCACGGCCACTTCGTTTTGCGCGAGACGCAGGGTGGCCCCAGCCGCCTCGCCACCGGCGCCGATGACCCCCTGCTGCCGCTGATCGCAGAAGGAATCGACCGGGCCGACAGCGTCGATCTGGCGGTGGCCTTCGCCATGGAGTCCGGCGTCCAGTTGGTCGAGCCGTGGTTCCGCGACCTGCTCGCCCGCAGCGGCCGGCTCCGGATCGTCGTCGGCGACTACATGGACGTGACCGAGCCGGCGGCGTTGCATCGGCTGGCCGATCTCGACGGCACACAGCTGCGGGTGTTCGAAACCGGCACCGGGTCGTTCCATCCGAAGGCCTGGCTCTTCCGCGCCACCGACCGGCAGGGGGCGGCGATCGTCGGCAGCTCGAACCTGTCGCGGACGGCGCTGACCAGCGGCATCGAATGGAACCTTCACTCCGAAGGCGCCGCCGATGTTGTCGCCCCGGCCTTCGAGGCGCTGCTTGCCCATCCGCAGACGCGGCCGCTGACCCCCGACTGGATCGCCGCCTATGCCGACCGGCGCCGCGCCACACCATTGACCGATCTCGCGCAGCGCATCGTGTCGGATGAACCGCACGCGCCGCCGCCCGAGCCGCACCCCATCCAGCGCGCCGCCCTGGCCGCGCTGGCGGCGACGCGGCATGCGGGCCACCGCGCAGGCCTCGTCGTGCTGGCCACGGGCCTCGGCAAGACCTGGCTCGCGGCATTCGACAGCCGGCCCTTCTCCCGGGTCCTCTTCGTCGCGCATCGCGAGGAGATCCTCACCCAGGCCACGTCCTCCTTTCGCCGCGTCCGCCCCGGCCCGATCAGGAACGGGCGGGGAGCCGACCGTCGCAGGTGCGGCATTGCATCCGCAGAAATCCGGAATAACCGCCGTTCGCAAGAACCCACTCGCAAGGAGAGCGATCGACGCAAGTCAAAGCCGCTTGGCAATGGAGGTCCGGCGGATGACGGCAGTCCACTGGCCGGTGTGCGGCATCGCTCCTCCTGCATATCGGCCGTAGATGCGCGGTCTGCGACGCCCGAGCGACCTCGGCGACAGCACCAACCCTGCCGCCGGCAGGGCAAAGGTGAACCGTCAGGCCGGTTCCGCTGTCCGGATCCTTCGCGCGGCGAGCCAGCTGGCTGCGGCCATGGCGCCCGCGGTGGCGAGGCAGAGCGGCAGGCCGCCCCACTGGTAGCTGAGACCCGAGAGCAGCGCGCCGATCAGGCGGCCGGCGGCGTTCGCCATGTAATAGAAACCCACATCCATGGTCACGCGCTCGGCCTTCGAGAAGGCAAGGATCAGGTAGGAGTGCAGCGACGAGTTCACCGCGAACACGAAGCCGAAAAGCAGAAGCCCCGCCACCAGCGTCAGCGTCAGCCACGGCGCCGGCCCGCCCGCCACCAGCGCCAGCGCGGCCAAAGCGAAGGGAATAGGGGTGAGCCACCCGGCCCAGCGTTGCGCCTGCGCGGTGGCGTCTCCGCGGATCAGCCGGGGCGCCATCCCCTGCACCGCGCCGTAGCCAATGATCCAGAGCGCCATGAAACCGCCGATCAGGAAGAAGGCCTCGCGCCGACCCTCGGCGGTGCCGTCCGACAGGACCGACTGGAAATAGACCGGGATGCCTACCACGAACCACACGTCGCGCGCGCCGAACAGGAACATCCGCGCCAGCGACAGCCGGTTGATGCTTGGGTCGCGCGACCAGACGCCCGCGATCTTCGTGCCCTTCACCCCGCGCGGCAGGCCCTCGGGCATCCAGAGCACCACGGCCAGCAGGATCAGCGCCAGCACCGCCGCCATCCCCCAGACGGCGGCCTGAAACCCCGCCAGCGCCAGCAGCGCCGCGCCAAGGAAGAAGCCCGCCCCCTTCACCGCGTTCTTCGATCCGGTGAGCAGCGCCACCCAGCGGAAGAGCCCGTCGCCCGCGGGGGCAAGGATCTTCACCGCGCTTTTCGAGGACATCTTCGCCAGATCCTTTGCCACGCCGGAAACCCCCTGCACCGCCATGACGAAGGCGACCGAGGCCGGGATGCTCCATTCCGGGTCCAGCATCGCCAGCGCCACCAGCGCCCCGATCTGCAACCCGAGACCCGCGTACAGCGTCGAGGTCAGCCCGAAGCGCGCGGCAAGCCAGCCCGCCGAGAGGTTGGTCACGATCCCCGCCAGCTCGTAGAGCAGGAAGAGCCAGGCGAGCTGCACCGGCGAGAAGCCGAGCCCGTTGAAATGCAGCAGCACCAGCATCCGCAGCGCGCCATCGCTGAGCATGAAGGCCCAGTAGGCGGCGGTCACGGCGGCATAGGCGCGAAGGCCCGAAGGCGCGGCGACGCTCACGGCCGGACCCCATCGTTGCGCAGGATGCGGCTCATCGGATGCCTTCGCCGAACGTCCGTGCAACCCCTCGGGCAGCGGGAGCAGAATGTCATCTCACGCCCCCGCCCGGTCATGCCAGGCTCTCCGCCACCATCCGGGTGATGTCGGCCAGCCGGCAGACATAGCCCCATTCGTTGTCATACCAGGCGTAGAGCTTGACCTGCGTGCCGCCCACCACCATTGTCGAGGCCGCATCGACAACGCTCGAGCGCGGATCGTTCAGGAAATCCGACGAGACCAGCGGCCGCTCCTCATATCCCAGGATCCCCTGCAGCGGCCCGGCTGCGGCTTCGGCAAAGAGGGCGTTGACCTCCTCGGCCGTGGTCGGGCGCTCGACCTCGAAGACGCAGTCGGTCAGCGAGGCGTTCAAGAGCGGCACCCGCACCGCATGGCCGTTCAGCCGGCCCTTCAGCTCGGGATAGATCAGCCCGATCGCGGTGGCCGAGCCGGTCGTGGTCGGGATCAGGTTCGCCAGCGCCGAACGCGCGCGGCGCATGTCCTTCGCCGGGCGGTCCACGATGGTCTGGGTGTTGGTCACATCATGGATCGTGGTGATCGAGCCATGCCTTATGCCGATCCCTTCATGGATCACCTTCACCACCGGGGCGAGGCAGTTCGTCGTGCAGGAGGCCGCCGTCACCAGCCGCTGGCTGCCGTCGTAGAGGTGATGGTTGATGCCGTAGACGAGGTTCAACGCGCCTGCGTCCTTCACCGGAGCGGAAACGACCACCTTCTTCACCGCCTCGAAATAGGGCGCGAGCTTCGCCGCCCTCTTGAAGACCCCGGTGCAGTCGACCACCAGATCGACGCCCAGATCGGCAAGCGGCATGTCCTCGATCCGGCGTGCGCGCATCAGCGGGATACGGTGGCCAGCCAGCGTCAGGCTCTCGGCGTCGTGGGCCACCGGCGTCGCCCAGCGGCCGTGGACGCTGTCGAACTCCATCAGCAGCGCGTGCTGCGCCGGATCGCCCTCGGCGTCGTTCAAGAGCACGATCCCGCTGCCCATGCCGCGGTCGACCAGCGCGCGCAGCAGAAGCTTGCCCATCCGGCCGAGGCCGTTGATCGCGATGCGCGCCATCAGGCCTCTCCCAGCCGGTCGAGGTGCTGCTGCAAGGCCAATCGCTCCAGTTGGTCGAAGGGCAACTGGGTGAAGGCCGAAATCCGCCGGTGCAGCTCGCCGAAGGCCTTGGCGAAGGCGAGGCCCTTTTCGGCATCCGTCCCCTCGACCTTCGCCGGGTCCGGCATCCCCCAATGGGCGGTCAAGGGCTGCCCCGGCCAGGGCGCGCACTCGTCCGACGCCGCCTGCGCGCAGACGGTGAAGACGAAATCCATCCTCGGCGCGTCCGGCCCCACGAACTCGGCGACATGCTTCGAGCGCAGGGTAGAGGTGTCGAGACCGTTGCGCTCCAGCACCTCGAGCGCGAAGGGGTTCAGCCGGCTGTTCGGTCGCGTGCCGGCCGAGAAGGCGCGGAAACGCTGGCCTGGGGCGGCGTTCAGGATCGCCTCGGCAAAGATCGAGCGGGCGGTATTGCCCGAGCAGATGAAGAGCACGTTGAAGGGGCGGTCCATGTCGATCTCCCGTGGAAGCGTGGGCATCAGGTCGGGGCGACCCCGGCCGCAATCGTGGCCGAGGTAGGCAATGAGCGCCGCCACTTCGGGCAGCCGCACGCTGTAGAACAGCGACCGCCCCTCCCGCGTCGAACCGATCAGCCCCGCCACCTCCAGTTCGGCCAGATGGTGCGAAAGCGTGTTCGGCTTCATCCCGAGCGTCGCGGCGATCTCGGTCGGCCGCACGCCCTGCGGCGCGTGCCGCAAAAGCAGGCGGACGACAGAGAGGCGGCCGGGATGGCCAAGGGCTGCAAAATGACGGGCGGCGGCTTCATGTTCCATAGTTCGGGATTTATGGAATTAAAAGGCGGCACGTCAAGCGAAGCTTTTGTGACAGCCGGCCAAGCTTCCGATACCGGCCCGATCCCGCGCCGGCAGGATCGGCGGCCGTTGCTCAAAGCAGCTTGGCGATCTCCTCCGCCGTGAGCACCTTGCCCGAGGAGACGAGCTTTCCGTCCACGACAAGTCCGGGGGTGGGCCAGCCGTTCGCGCTGCGTGAGCGTCGCGGCCTCGCCTGAGACCGGGACCGTCCGCACCAAGGCCGCCACCTGATCCTCCATCCCCAGCCGGCCGATTACCGTGCCGCCGACGACCGCCACCACCAGCCCGACCGCGACCATAGGCAAGCGCAATCGGCCAGTTGAAGATCGAGGCCAGCAGGATGACCGAGGCGAGGTCCACCAGCGGCGACGAGATCAGGAAGGAGAAGGTCACCGCCAGCGGCAGCCCGGCCGCCGTGAAGCCGATGAAGAGCGGAATGGACGAGCAGGAGCAGAACGGCGTCAGCGTGCCGAGCAGCGCGGCCATCGTGTTCGCGCCCAGGCCCGAGCGGCCGCCCAGCAGCGCGCGGGTGCGCTCGGGCGGGAAGTGGCTCTGGACCCAGGAGATGGTGAAGATCAGCACCGACAGCAGCGCGAAGATCTTGATCACGTCATAGACGAAGAACTGGACCGAGCCGCCCAGCTGCGAGGCGGGATCAAGCCCCGCCGCCCGCACCCCCCCGGCCACGAGGTCGTTCAGCCAGACCATGCGCAGGAGCTGGTCGTTCATCCAGCCGAAGAGGCTCATGCCCGGATCTCCTCGGCCGCCAGCGCGGCTTCGAGCAGCCGGGACAGGGCCGGCGGAAGGTCTGGGTTGATCCGGTAGCGCACCCACTGCGCATCCCGGCGATCGACCACGAGGCCGGCCTGCTTCAGCACCTGCATGTGCCGCGACATCCGGCTCTGGGTGGCGCCGAGTTCGCGCATCAACTCGCAGACGCAGTGCTCCGACCCATCGGCCAGAAGGCGCATCGCCGCGAAGCGGGTCGGTTCGGCAAGGGCCGAGAGGACGATCACGATCATCAGGTTCCCCCACTATATGCGCATTGGCGCATGAAGGGGGCTGGACGCCCTGATCTGGATCAACCCGGCTGAAAAGCGCGCCTCTGGCCCCATTCGGCTCGTCCCGGATCAACTCGCACGGCCGCTTTCCGCACGGGCTTGCGGATGCCGTCTTGACCCGCGGACTTCGCTGGCGCTATCGTTGCAACCATTCTTGAGATGTTGAGAGATGGACGACCGGACCGCCCTTACAGCCTTCGCGGGCCTCTCGCAGGAGACGCGGCTGCAGATCGTGCGGCTGCTGGTGCGCGCGGGTCCCACGGGGCTTGCCGCCGGCGCGATCGGTGAGGCGATCGGCGCAAGCTCGTCACGGCTCTCGTTCCATCTGGCGCACCTCGAACAGGCGCGCCTCGTCACCTCGCGCCGCGAGGGGCGCTTCGTGATCTATGCCGCTGCCTATCCCGTGCTGTCGGACCTCGTGGCCTTCCTGATGCGCGACTGCTGCGACGGGCGCCCCGAGATCTGCGCGCCCTTCCCCGATGCGCCAACCGAGGATCCGCATGGCTGAGACCTGCCCGCTTGAGCCTCGGCCGGTCGCCGGCAACGCCCCGGAACTCGTCCGCGCCCTGGCCGCCGGAGGCCTTCCCGTCGATGACCTGACCGAGCCCGGCCGGTGCTTCTTCGCCTATCGTTCCCAAGGCGAACCGACCGGCTTCGGCGGCTTTGAGCGGCATGGGGAGCATGTGCTGCTGCTCTCGATTGTCGTGCCTGAGGCGCGACGCGGCGAGGGTCTGGGCGGGGCGATCCTCGCCCACCTGATCGCCGAGGCGGGAGGCGCGGGCGCGATCTGGCTCCTCACCACCTCGGCCGCGCCGTTCTTCGCCCGCCACGGCTTCCGCGCCGTGCCGCGCGCCGAGGCGCCGGCCGCGATCCTCGCCACCCGGCAGGCCGCCGCGATCTGCCCGGCCTCGGCCACCCTGATGACCCGCAACCCGGAGCCCTGATGCACCGCCTGTCCTTCCTCGACCGCTGGCTCACGCTGTGGATCTTTGCCGCCATGGCGCTGGGGCTGATGCTGGGCCGGATCTTCCCCGCGCTTCCGGGCGCGCTGGATGCGGCCTCGGTCGGCAGCACCAACCTGCCGATCGCGGCGGGGCTGATCCTGATGATGTATCCCCCGCTTGCCCGCGTCCGCTACGAGGAGCTGCCGCGCGTCTTCCGCGACAGCCGGGTGCTGGCGCTGTCGCTGGTGCAGAACTGGCTGATCGGGCCGGTGCTGATGTTCGCGCTGGCGGTGATCTTCCTGCGCGATCATCCCGACTACATGACCGGGGTGATCCTGATCGGTCTGGCCCGCTGCATCGCGATGGTGCTGGTCTGGAACCAGCTGGCGGAAGGCGACAACCAGTATGTTGCGGGCCTCGTGGCCTTCAACTCGATCTTCCAGATCCTGTTCTTCCCGCTTTACGCCTGGATCTTCCTCGGGCTGCTGCCGCCCCTTTTCGGCCTCGAGGGCAGCGTGATCGACGTGAGCTTTGCCACCATCGCGCAGGCGGTGCTGATCTATCTCGGCATCCCCTTCGCGGCGGGCTTCCTGTCCCGGCGGTGGCTGGTCGCGCGGAAGGGGGCCAGCTGGTATGAGGGGCGGTTCCTGCCGCGGATCGGGCCGCTGACGCTGGCGGCGCTCTTGTTCACCATCGTCGCCATGTTCAGCCTGAAGGGCGGCGACATCCTGCGCCTGCCCGCGGATGCCGCGCGGATCGCGCTGCCGCTGGCGCTTTACTTCGGGGTCATGTTCGGGGTGAGCTTCATCCTCGGGCGCATGATCGCGCGCGACTATCCCCGCACCACCGCCATCGCCTTCACCGCCGCCGGCAACAATTTCGAACTGGCCATCGCGGTCGCCATCGCGGCCTTCGGGCTGGCCTCGCCCGTGGCCTTCGCGGCCGTCATCGGCCCGCTGGTCGAGGTACCGATGCTGGTCCTGTTGGTGCATGTGGCGCTGCGCCTTCGGTCCCGCTGGTTCGAGGCGCGGGCATGAGCGACCTGCCGAACATCGACCCCCGCGCGCTGCGGCTTCCCGATGCCGAGGCGCTGTCCCGCCCCCGTTCGAGCCATCCGCCGCGCATCCTGCTGCTTTACGGCTCGCTCCGCCCGCGCAGTTACAGCCGCCTCCTGACGCTGGAGGCCGAGCGTCTGCTGCGCCACTTCGGCTGCGAGACGCGGATCTATCACGCGGACGGCCTGCCGCTGCCCGACGATGCCGATCCCGACCACCTTAAGGTCGCCGAGCTGCGCGAGGCCTGTCTCTGGTCCGAGGGCCAGGTCTGGTGCTCGCCCGAGCGGCACGGGGCGATGACCGGGGTGATGAAGGCGCAGATCGACTGGATCCCCCTCAGCCTCGGCGCGATCCGGCCGACGCAGGGGCGTACGCTCGCGCTGATGCAGGTCTCGGGCGGGTCGCAAAGCTTCAATGCGCTGAACCAGATGCGGGTGCTGGGGCGCTGGATGCGGATGGTGACGATCCCGAACCAGTCCTCGGTCCCGAAGGCCTATGCCGAGTTCGACGAGGCGGGGCGGATGCGGCCCTCGCCGCTCTACGACCGGGTGGTGGACGTGATGGAGGAGCTGGTGAAGTTCACGCTCCTGACCCACGACGTGTCCGCCCACCTGACCGACCGCTATTCCGAGCGCAAGGAGGCGGCCGAGGCGCTGGAGGCGCGGGGCAACCTTTCTGCGGCCGTGCGGTGAGCCCGCAGGCACGGGTGGCTGCAGCCCTGGGCGTGGTGCAGATCCTCGCCTGGGGCAGCAGCTATTACCTGATGGCGGTGCTCGCCGCGCCGATCGCCGCCGAGACGGGCTGGCCGCTGCCGTGGATCGTGGGCTCGCTCTCGGTCGGGCTGCTGGTGGCGGGGATCGTCTCGCCGCTGGTCGGCCGGACCATCGCGCGCCGCGGCGGGCGGGCGGTGCTGGTCGCGGGTTGTCTGGCGATGTCGGCCGGCCTGATGACGCTGGCTCTGGCGCCGACCCTGCCCGTCTTCGTCGCGGGTTGGGCGCTGATGGGTGCCGGCATGGCCGCGGGGCTCTACGATCCGGCCTTCGCCACGCTCGGCCAGATCTACGGGCGCGAGGCGCGGCGGGCGATCACGCTGCTCACGCTCTGGGGCGGGTTCGCCAGCACCGTCTGCTGGCCGCTCTCGGCGCTGATGCTGGAGAGCTTCGGCTGGCGCGGGACGGCGGCCGCCTATGCGGGGCTGCATCTGGCGATCTCGGTGCCGCTTCTGCTGCGGGCGATCCCCGAGGCGCCGCGGCCTGGGGCGCGCGACCACGTTCCGCCCGCCGAGCTGGCGGGCGACGAGCGCGCGGCCTTCCGCATCATGGCGGCGATCCAGACGCTCGCGGGCCTCGCGGTGACCATCATCGCGGTGCATCTGATCGTGCTGCTGGGCGCGAGGGGGCTGCCGCTGGCGGCGGCAATCGCGCTCGGGGCGCTGATCGGCCCGGCGCAGGTCGGCGGGCGGCTGGTCGAGATGGCGGGCGGCACCCGCCATCACCCGGTCTGGACGTTGCTTGCCGCCGCGACTGCCTCCGCGGCCGGGCTGGTCCTGCTCGCGGCGTCGGACTGGCCCGCGCTGGCGCTGATCCTCTATGGGGCAGGCAACGGCGTCTATTCGATCGCCCGCGGCGCGCTGCCGATGGCCCTCTTCGGCCCCGAGCGCTACCCGGGCGTGATGGGGCGCCTTGCGCGGCCGTCGCTGGTGGCGCAGGCCGCGGCACCACTGGTGGGCGCGGGGCTGATCGCTTTCGTCGGCGCCGAGGGCACGCTCGCCGTGCTGGCAGGGATCGCCGCCACCAACCTTGCGCTGGCTGCAATCCTGTTTCGCCAGACGGCGCCTCTGCGGGTGTCGTGACGGCGCGCCCTCGGTGGCCGCGCGACGGCGGTCCGGCCGGAACCGGGCCGCGGGGCATCAGCCGAGTTCGACCTCCTGCGACTTGAAGGTCAGGTGGCGGACCGAGGCCGGTGGGTCTGAGATCTTGCGGATGTTGGCCCAGGTCTGCTTGTAGTTCGGCAGCACCAGCTCGTTGGTCCCGGCGTTGATCACGTTGCCCTGCGTGCCCGAGGGCGCGCCGAACACCATGAAGGTTTCGCCCCGCCGTGCCGTCGGCGTAAGGCAGGCCATCGCCTGCGCGGCGCCGAAATCGTTCCAGATCTCGACCAGATCGCGCGGCTTCAGGCCCAAATCGACCATGTCGTCGGGGTGGATCTCGAGGAACGGGACGCGGTCGAAGACAAAGTCGTTTTCCTTGTCGAGGAACCAGTTGTGCCAGTGGATGTTCGGCCGGCCGTTGTTGATGAGGTATCGGCAGGCCGCGCGACGCCGCCGCCCGGACGGCCCACGTTGCCCGAGGTGAACGCGATGTTCACCGCAGCACCAATGGTGCGGCAGTTGTCGTTGCCCCAGATGATGCCCTTTTCGTAGCAGGTGACGGTGCGCCGGCGCGCGCCGCCCTCCTTGGGCCGGGCGATCCACTCGGCGGCCTTGGCGATGTCGGCCTCGGGCACGCCGCAGATCGCTGCGCCCTGCGCGAGGCTCATCCGGCAGGCCTCGCGCGCGGCCTCGAAGCTGCCGAGGGCCGCGGGATGGGCGGGGTCTTCGGGCTGGGCCACCGCGTCGCGGAAGGTCGAGGCCTCGATGAAGGCCTGATCCACCCAGCCCTGATTGGCGAAATGGGTGAAGATCGTGTTCAGAAGCGCGAGGTCGGTGCCCGACTGGATCTGAAGGTGCAGGACGTTTTCTGCCCCCGCAGCTTCCTCGCAGGCGTTCACCGTCACCGTGCGGCGCGCGTCCACGATCACGATGCGGGCGGCGGAGTGCGGCTCGTCCGGCAGGTCCGCCTGCTTCTTCGCCATCGTCTCGCCCCGCATCCCCGGCACCATGTGGTTCAGGAACAGGTTGGTCTGCGTCTCGAGCGAGTTCGCCCCGATCATGAAGATCGTGTCGGCTCAGCTCCAGCGCGACTTCATGCTGCAGGAGCGGATAGCCGCAGATCCAAGCCGCCGAGACCGTGCCTTCGAGCGAGAGCCCCATGAGGAACGCCGGCGTCAGCCCGAGCCAGAAGTCAGGGGCCGCGACGGCGCGGCAAGACCCGCGCCCGCCATCCCCATCACGCGCCGCCGAGTCAGGTGCTTCACCATCGGGATCCTACCGTCCGCAGCTTATCCGACATCGAAACCACGCGGCAACGGATCAGGTCGACCCGTCAGGCAGCGCCTCGTTGTCCCTCAGGGGCGGGTGGGTGCGGCGACGAAAGCCGAGGGCCGCCCGCAATCGGGTTGCTCGCGTGACCGGAATGGGACGAGGGATCCCCCAGAGACCAGCCGTGGCGCCGTGGCGAGGTTGTCCATCGCGCGAACCGTTGACATGTAACGGTCGTTACATCACCATTGTCCACAATGGATATCACCTGGCTGCTCCTGACCTACAAGGTTCCTGCCGAGCCCTCGGCCCGCCGCATCGCGATCTGGCGCAAGCTGAAGGGAATGGGCGCGGTCTATCTGCAGAACGGCGTTTGCGTCCTGCCGAAGGCCGACGATCACGTCCGGCGGCTCAGGATTCTGGAGAACGATATCGCGCAGGCGGGGGGCGAGAGCGTGATCCTCGAAACCGTCGCGCTTGACCGGGGGCAGGAGGACAAGGTCATCGCCCGGTTTAAGGCCGAGCGGGACGAGGCCTATGCCGAGTTCATCGACAAATGCGACGACTTCGAGCGCGAGGTCGCCAAGGAGGTTGCGGCGGGCCACTACAGCTATGCCGAACTTGAGGAGAACGACGTCGATCTGAAAAAGCTCCAAGGCTGGCTCGAGAAGATCGGCAAGCTCGATTTCTACGGCGCCGCGCGGGCGGAGGAGGCGCGGGCGCGACTGACGGGCTGTGAGGCGGTGCTGGACGACTACGCCCGACGCGTCTTCGACGCCAAGGGGGAAAATGGCTGAGGCCGGAGGCGGCCATCTCCGGCGCGGCTGCGGGAACCGCATCGACGCCCGCGCGGGGGTGGCCTCATCGGATGGCCGCCTGTGGATGCGGTGAGACAGGACGTTCGGCTGCCGATGCAGATCGGCGATGCACGCACCGGGGCTATGGATGGACGCCCCCTGGTGGAAGTGAAAGGGGCAGGCCATGACGGAGACGGCAGAGGCAAGGACGGCATCCCGCTGGCGGGGCCTGCCGGCGGGGATCTGGGCGCTGGGGCTGGTCTCGATGCTGATGGATGTATCGTCCGAGATGATCCATGCGCTGCTGCCGGTCTATCTGACCGTGGGGCTGGTCGCGACTGCGCTGGCGGTGGGGGTGATCGAGGGGGTCGCCGAGGCGACGGCGGCCATCACCAAGGTGTTCTCGGGCGCGCTTTCCGACCGGATCGGGCGGAGGAAGGAACTGGCGGCGATCGGCTATGGCCTTGCGGCGGTGACGAAGCCGGTGTTTCCGCTGGCGCCCTCGCTGGGCTGGGTCGTGGCCGCGCGGTTCATCGACCGCGTCGGCAAGGGCATCCGCGGCGCGCCGCGCGACGCGCTGGTGGCCGATCTCGCGCCCGAGGGGCGGCGCGGCGCGGCCTTCGGCCTGCGGCAGTCGCTGGATACACTGGGCGCCTTCCTCGGCCCGCTTCTGGCCATCGCGCTGATGTGGGTCTTTGCCAACGACTTCCAGTCGGTGTTCTGGGTTGCGGTGATCCCCGCCTTCGCGGCCCTCGGCCTGATCCTCGTCGCCGTGAAGGAGCCGGCCCGGCCCGAGGGACTGCGCCAGGTCCGCAATCCTCTCTCGCGGGCCGAGCTGCACCTGCTGGGCGGCATGTACTGGGCCGTCGTCGCGGTAGCGGCCGTCTTCACGCTGGCGCGGTTCTCCGAAGCCTTCCTGATCCTGCGCGCCGAAGAGGTGGGTCTGCCGCTGATGCTGATCCCGCTGGTTCTGGTGGGGATGAACGCGGTCTATGCCCTCTCAGCCTGGCCCGCGGGCGAACTGTCCGACCAAATGAGCCGCCCGGCGATGCTGATGGCCGGGCTCGGCCTGTTGATCACGGCGGATCTGGTGCTGGCGCTGGCGCCGGGGCTTCCCGGCCTCGGGTTCGGCATTGCGCTCTGGGGTCTGCACATGGGGCTGACGCAGGGGCTTCTGGCGGCGCTGGTGGCCGAGGCGGTTCCGGCAGAGCTGCGGGGCACGGCCTACGGCCTGTTCAACCTGATCACCGGGGTCGCGCTGCTGCTGGCCAGCGTCATCGCAGGGGGCCTCTGGCAATGGATCGGGTCCGAGGCCACCTTCCTTGCCGGCGCAGGCTTTGCCGCCCTGGCGACGCTTGGCCTGATCCCGCTGCGCCACAGGCTGGCGTGACGCGATGGACGACGTCGCCCTCGCCGCCGCCTTCCTGCTGATCGCCGCGCTTTACGCCTCGGTCGGGCAGGCCGGGGCGTCGGGCTATCTGGCGGTCATGGCGCTGGCAGGCTTCGCGCCGGCTGCGATGAAGGCCACGGCCCTGGCGCTGAACCTGGCCGTCGCGGGAATCGGCACCGTGCTCTTCCTGAAAGCCGGGCGGGTCGGCTGGCGCAACCTATGACCCTTCGCCCTGCTGGGCTTTCCGTTCTCGATGCTCGGCGGCGCGGTGCATCTGCCGGAGCGTCTGTATTTCCCCGTCGTGGGCACGGTGCTGATCCTGTCGGCGGCACAGATGGCGCGGACGGCATGGCGCGGCCGCCCGGCCGATCCGAGGACAATCCGGCCCGCGCCCTTCGTTCCGGCCCTGCTGACGGGCGCCCTGATCGGCTTCGTCTCGGGCACCACGGGCACCGGCGGCGGCGTGTTCCTCGCGCCGGTCATCCTGGCGATGGGCTGGGGCACGCCCCGCCAGACCGCCGCGACGACGGCGGTCTACAACCTGATGAACTCGGCCGCCGCCCTGCTGGGCGCCCATGCGATCTGGGACCGGATCCCGGCAAGCCTGCCGCTCTGGCTGGTCGCTGTCGCGATCGGCGGAACGCTCGGCGCGGTGATCGGCAGCCGCTACCTTTCGGACCGCTGGCTGCGGGGGATCCTGGCGCTGTTGCTGCTGGTGTCCGGGCTGAAGCTGGTCTTGCCCTGACGGCGTGCCGCAGCCCGGATCTGCCGGCGAACGGGCTCGGCCCCCGGTCCGGCCTGTCCGCGCGTGACCGCCGGCCGGACCCCGAGGACGAACTCAGGCGAGGCCCGCGTCGTGGCCGTAGCGGACGACGCGGATCTTCTCGAGCGTGACGAGGCAGCTTCCGAGCATCGGCTCGGCCTCGGTCAGAAGCCGCTCGATGTTCTCCTCGGTGTCGATCACCTCGATCACCAGCGGCAGGTCGTCGGACAGGCGCAGGATCTTGGCGGTGTGCATCCGGCTCGACCGGCCGAAGCCCATCGCGCCGCGCAGCACCGTAGCCCCCGCCAGCCCCAGCTCGCGCGCCTTGAACACCAGCGCCTCGTAAAGCGGGCGGCCCTTGTAGTCGTCGCTTTCGCCGATCATCAGCCGCAGCAGCACGGCCTCCGTGGTCTCGCGCATGGTCAGGCTCCTCTCAGCCGGTTCAGTCTCGCGCCGATCCGGCTGCCAAGCCAGACCGCAATGAGCCACAAGAGGACCGAGGCCCCCACATTCGCCGCCGCAAGCGCAAACTCCTGCCGTTCCAGCAGAAAGAGCGTCTCGAGGCTGAAGACCGAAAAGGTGGTGAAGCCGCCGCAGAAGCCGGCCATGACGAACTGCCGCCGCGCGGGGCTTACGAGCAGGCGCCCGTCCGGCCCGGTCAGCGTTGCGTAAAGGCCGATCAGGAACGAGCCCGCCACGTTCACCACGAGCGTCCCCCAGGGAAAGCCGCCGCCGGCAAGCTCGAGCACCCAGAGGCCGCACAGATAGCGCGCGACCGCCCCGAGGCTGCTGCCCGCCGCCACCGCCACGTAGATCCGCAACTCGCGCCGCATCTCAGGCAGCCCTCGCCGCCAGCACGGCCGCCATCGCCAGACCGGCTGCCCCGATGCAGAGCACAACCGAGCCCGCGACATTCGCCAGGCCGCGCCCCGTCTCGCCCAGCCGCAAGAGCGCGAGCGTCTGCAGCGAAAAGGAGGAGACGGTGGTGTAGCTGCCGAGCACGCCGGTGACGAAGACCAGCCAGAGCGAAGGCCGCAGCACCGCGTGATCGCCCGGAGCCAGGATCAGCGCCGCCAGCCCCCCGATCATTGCCGCCCCGGTCACGTTCACGACCAGCGTGCCCCAGGGGAAGCTCTCACCCCAGCGCCGCGCCACAAGGCCCGAGATCGCGTAGCGCAGCGTCCCGCCGAGGGCGCCTCCGAGAGCGACAAGCCCGAGCTGTGCCAGTTCGATGTCCATGCCGCGGTGCTGATCCTGTTGACGGCGACTGTCAATCCGTCCGCCGGCCGCAAGACCCGGAGGGACGCGGCACTGCGCCGGTGCGGGCGCCACCCGCGAAAATCGGAACGCACTTAACCAGCAGCATGACCCTTCCGGCGAACGGCGGCGCCCGCCCGACCAAACGCCTGGGACGTGACAGCGCAAAATGTTGAGGAAGGCAAAGGTTGCCCTAGAGGATATTGAACGTCATCGTCGTAGGCCGGTTGCCGTGCAGGTGCCACCGATCGGCCATCTTCCTCTGCGCCAGACAAGCTTCGATATCCCCCTTAGCATCTTCTCTGCGTTCGGCCGCCGCAATTGGACGGGTCTGCTCTTCTCGGCTCTGTCAAGGGCCCCATCCTGGCTGCGCCTCAAGAAACGGAGAGAACGGCTGACCCCGTGCTGAGCCCTGCATCAGCGACCGCTTCGGCGAGCCCCCATCCGGGGCCGGCTGCAGCAATTAACATTCAAGGATCTTGTGGCGCGGGATCGAATGGCGTCTCCCTCGGCCGGACAGACCCTGTTGTTTGCGGCGCTTCGCTTGCCGCGCGCACCGGCTGCCGATCGTCGGGGTTTGAGAACGCGGATGTGCGCCTGCCACCAACACTGGGTCTCGGACTTGCCGGGGTGTCCCTCTCATGAGCGAACGCGCCCGAGATCAGACGTCGAACAGCTCGCCAAGAAAGCCCTCGCGTTTCTTGCGGTGCCGGTAGGTTCCAGGCGCATCGAGGCCCCGTTCGGTATCATGCCCGCCGTCGCGGGGTCGAAGGCGACGTGGCTTGCCGCTACGGCTTGGGACGCGGCGTGTCGGCAGTGCTGGGCGGCAGGATCGGATAGACCACTGTCGGCGCCTCGCCCGTGAGGCTGCCGAGGAAGGCCACGATCTCGTCCACCTGCGCATCGTCCACGCTCGCGCCCAGTTGCGCGGTCGCCATCACCTGCACTGCCGTCTGCAGGTCCCAGACCGCGCCCGAGTGGAAGTAGGGCGGCGTCAGGGCGACGTTGCGCAGCGGCGCCACCCGGAAGGTGTACTCGTCGCTCGCGGTCTTCGTCACGGCGAAGCGGCCCTTGTCGTCCGGCGGGCGGACGGAGGCGTCGGGTGTCTCGACCAGGCCGAACGGCTGATAGCTGTTGCCCCCGATGTTGCGGCCGTTGTGGCAGGAGGCGCAGCCTTCCGAGATGAAGAGTGAAAGCCCTTGCTTCTCCTTTTCGCCAAGGGCTGTGTCGTCACCCCGGAGCCAGCGGTCGAAGGGGGCATCGGGCGTGATCAGCGTCTCTTCGAAGGCCGCGATGGCCGCGGTCGCGTTGGCGAAGGTCACGGGGTCGGCCTCGCCGGGGAACGCCTTGGCGAAGAGCGGCTCGTAGCCATGGATGCCCTTGAGCATCTCGGTCACGTGGTCGGGGTTCGACGCCATCTCGACCGGGTTCTGCATCGGGCCGCCCGCCTGCTCGGAGAGGTTCGCGGCCCGGCCGTCCCAGAACTGGGCGCTGTTGTAGGCCGCGTTGAGCACGGTGGGCGAGTTCCGCCCGCCCTTCTGCCAGCGGTGACCGAGCGACACGCTGGCGAGGTCGGCGCCGCCGGTGCCGAGGTTGTGGCAGGTATTGCAGCTGATGTTGTGACCCTCGGAGAGGCGCGGCTCGAAGAAGAGAGCCCGGCCCAGGTCCACCCTGGCCGGATCGGGCGCGGGTTCCGGTTTCTGCGGTATCGGCTCGAAGAGGCCGAGGGCCTCCTGCCGCAGGGCGGCGTCGTCAGGTCCCCCGGCCATGGCGGGCAGGGCGAGTCCTTGGGCGAGAAGAAGCGCAATGAAGGAAATGGTGCGTTGCATGGCAAATCCCCGGGACAATCGTGATCACTAGGCAGGGAAGCCGACGGACCAGACCTGCTCCGCAGTTGCTACCGCCGCTCCGGCCGATGCCTGCTGATCGCTCCCGCGAAGGACCCGGCCGAATGCGATCATCCACGCCAACCTTACGGGATCCTGACACGGACCCGCGGCATGAAGGCGCCCCGCCGGCGGGGACACCGGCGGGGCAGGTACGGGCCGAAGGGACGGGTGGCCCGGAACCAGACTGGCGGATCAGGCGACGTCGCCCGGTTCGGCGGGGCGCTTGAGGCCCGTGACCATCGCCCGGGCAAGGTTCTCGCGGTGGCGCAGCGAGGCCAGCGCGACGCCGCCGAGATGCAGCACGACCAGGGCCAGCATCAGGTTGGCCAGCGCCTCGTGAACCTCCTCGACGGCACCTTCGCCCCGGCTCTCGCCGCGCTCTCCATCGTCGTCATCCGCAAAGGCGGGCGCAACGATCGTCGGCAGCAGGGCCGCTCGCTCTGGCTCGGCCATCAGCCAGCCGGTCCAGGCGGTGCCGGCCATCGACAGCAGGAGTGCCACGATCATCGCGGCCCCCGCCGGGTTGTGGCCGATGAAGCGCCGCTCGCGCC
>NZ_VDEK01000043.1:0-21386 GCF_007668225.1 Cereibacter sediminicola
TTCCGGATGAGGCGACAGCCACCGCTTCGGGAACATTCCTTCATGAGGCAATACGTCGGCCAACTTGGTTGTCGCTCATCAGCTCGCGCATCGCTTTCAGCCGGGTGCAGATGGCCAGAAGCGTGATGTCCGAATCTGCGCCCTTGGTTATAGGCGTTCACGGCGCGGAGCAGCCGGCTTTGCGTCCACTGACGCTCGCAGGGGAAGGGGCCGTAATGATGCGCAGCACATCTTCCCAGTCCTGAGCCGTCTCGTTCAGGCGATCCATGTGGCCGTCGTGCCGCGCCAACCATACCTTTCGCAGCGCGGCCGGATTGCGGGCGCGCAGGCCCGGGTTGCCGCCGATCCGTCCCTTCTTCCGAGCCGATGCCGGCCCAGCCTTGGTGCGTTCCCCGGATCAGAGCGCGCTCGAACTAGGCCGCGGCGCCGAGAACTTGCAGGGCGAACTTGCCCTGCGGCGACGCCGTGTCGATGAGATGGTCAGCGAGCGGAAGAAGGCGCCCTTCGCCTCCAGCCTCTCGATCAGGCGGCTTCAGATTGCCGCACAGGCCCTCACACGCGGGTGGTCGGACGCTCATAGACTCCGTGGCCTGATCGACTGTGGCGCGCGCACCGCGTGGCGGGGGCGCGGCAACCGGAGCGCAGGAGGGCAGGGTGCGTCGGTTTCGGCTCAGAGCCCTGCGGCTTTGGTGAGATTGATCCGGAACCTGTCGCGTCTTCGCTGGTATCGGCGTGTCATTTCTGCGGAGGCGTGGCCGAGCTGTTTCTGGATGTGGCGCTCGTCGATCTCGGCGCTGCTGGCGAGGCCTGCGCGGAGGGAATGGCCGGAGAACAGGCGGATTCGCTCTGTCTGGGACAGTTCTGGGCGCAGGCCAGCGTCGTCGACGCAACGCTTGACGAGTCGTGCGACATGCTTGTCGGACAGCCGGTCCGCGGTGGCCTTGCGCCCGTTGCGGGAGACTGCGACGAAGAGGGGGCCGAAGTCGATCCTTGCGTAGTGCAGCCACTCTTCGAGGGCATGAACGGGGCAGGTGTGGCAGGTTGATCCCCGGGCGATCTCGACTTCGCGCCAGCCAGTCTTGCCGCGCAGGGTGAGGAGGGCTCCGTCTTCGAGGATGTCGACCCAGCCGCCGGAGGTCGGGGTATCATCCTTTCCGCGGTCGAGGCTGACGATTTCGGAGCGCCGGAGGCCTCCGGCGAAGCCGATCAGCAGGATGGCCCGATCGCGCAGTCCGCGCAGGTCGTGGGGCAGGGTGGCGAGCATGGCGCGCAGGTCCTCGGGCAGGAGGGCCTCCTTCTGCAGGGGCGGGCGGGCGTGCCGGCGGCGGATGCCGGCGAGGACGGTGGCGATGTGACGGTCCTTTCGGTCCAGCCTTTCCCCACGCTGCGCATAGTTCCAGCCGATGCCGGCGAGGCGCCGCTCAATGGAGGCGACCGAGAGGGCGTGGGCCTTGCCTCGCGGTGCGGCGAGATCGGCGATATGGAGGCCGACCAGTTCGGGCGAGGGGGGAAGGGGGTCCGCTCCGCGCATCCGGCACCAGCGGGTGAACTGCGCCCAGTCGCGGGCATAGGCCTTGAGGGTGTTGGTGGCGACGGCCTGCCGGGCGTAGTCGCGGGCGGTTTCGGCGAGGCGGTCCAACGTGCCCGATCCGGCGACATGGGCGAGCGGGGCGATCGGTTCGGGCTCCCGGTCGCGGCTCTCGCCCTGTTCGCGCGGCTCCGGAGGCGCTGTCCCGGGTCTTTCCTGCATGGTCGCGTTCCTGTGGTTCCTCTGTCCGATAATGCAATCTTACCGGACATAAGCCACTCCGGCAAGGTGCGGCGCTTTCGGCAAAATAACTGGCAAAAAGCGCCGTGACGGGATAGGCTTGCCGCCATGACCGACGCCCGTCCCCCTGGAGCCCCTCCGATCCCGCCGCTGCCCGGCTGGATCGAAACCGCGCCGGCCGAGAGCCTCGTGACGGCGGCCTTCCGCTCCGGGGCGGCGCTTGGAACGCTGCATCTGGTGGTGCGGCAGGAGGCAATCCCCCAGGGAGTGTGGCGCGACCGGCTTGCGGTGATGGCCGCGGAGCGCTGCGCGCAGCGCGCCGGGCGGCGCGAGGGCGGGCGCGAACTGCGCGATGCGCTGCATCTGCTGCGCCCGGGCGATCGCCCGGGGCCAGCGGGCCTGATCCTGCGGCAATGGTCGCGGGCCGTGGCGCGGCCGCTGCCGGGGAGCGGGCTGGAAGGGATGATCGCCGACCTGCCGGCCGACCGGCTCGCCCGCGGCCTCGCGGCGGCGAGCGGGGGGCCGGTGGAGCGGGCTGCGGGGCTGCTCGCGGCCCTTCTGACCGAGCGGCCCCGTGCCGAGGCGCCGGCGCTGATCCTCGCCGATGCGGTGCTGGCCCGGGCGCTCGGCTGGAGCCATCTGCTGCCCTGTCTCGGCCTCGCCCTGACCGCGCGGGACCTGCGGCTGCGCGGCGAGGCCCTGCAGCTCGCCTGCCACCGGGCCGTCGTGGCGGGGGCGGGGCGGGCGGTGCCGCTGGCGGCCGATCTCGCGCGGCGGGCGGAACGTCTTGCGGTCGTGGCGCCGAAGCTCCGCGCCAAGGGGGCGGGGCGGGCGGTCGAGATGTTTCTCGCCCGCGATGCTCTGGCGCCGGCGGCGCTCGATTTCATGTCCGACCGGGCGGCGCGGCGGCTCTGCGACCGGCTGGTGGGGCTCGGCGCGCTCCGCGAACTGACCGGGCGGGACACGTTCCGCCTCTACGGGCTCTGACCATGGCGCGGCGGCGGGAAGAGCCCGATCTCGACCGCGAGCTGGCGGACCTGCCGGCCGAGCTGCGCTGGCGCGAATGGATGCGCCGGATCGAGGCGGTGCTGTTCGCCTCTGCCAGCCCGGTGCCGCGCGAGGATCTGGCCCGGGTGGTGGGGCAGGGGGCCTCGGTCGATCTGCTGATCGAGGATCTGGCGGCCGATCTGGAGGACCGCCCCTACGAGGTGGTACGGGTGGGGGCAGGATGGTGGCTCCGGACGCGGCCCGCCTACGGGCCCGCGATCCGGGCGGCGGCGGATGCGGGGGGGCAGGCGCTGAACCTGGCCGAGTTCGATCTCGCGGTGCTGGCGGCCATCGCCGTTCACCAGCCGATCGGACGCGAGGGGCTCAGGGACATCTTCGGCAAGGAGATCCCCCGCGAACTGATCGGTCGGCTGGTCGAACGTGACCTGATCGGCACCGGCCCGCGCGAACCCCGCCGCGGCGCGCCCCACACGTTCGTCACTACCGAAGCCTTCCTCGCCGTCTTCGGCCTGGAGACGCTGCGCGACCTGGAGGAGGCCGAGCAACAGCGGGATGCCGGGCTGGCCGGGGGGTGACGCCTGCTGGGAGCTGCAACTGGGGGCTGCTCCGGCGCGGGCACAGCGGTTCGGCGGCCTTGCGCCAGGTCTCGCCAGCATGTGTACGGTCGAAGGCCTGGCGGATCTCGGCCGCGACGGCGGTGGGCTGGATCTCCAACGGTACTCATCTCGCCTGCCGCCGGGGCGTCGTGACGGGGCGCGCCCGCCCCCGGCGATGCGGGGGGAAGCCGACGTGAGTGGTGAAGCCGGGTCGATGTGCCCCTGCCCGGCGATGTGGTCACAATGCGGTATTTCGTCAGGCTGTCATGCCGGGCGAGAGCTCTACAGCTCACCGCAGAGGAAGAGGAGGCCCTGGGTCGGACCATGGCTCATGCCGTGGTCTTCACCGATGACCGCCTCGATCCGCTCGAAGCAGCCCCCAGGCATCGAGGGAGTCCCTGGAAGGGCGGGAGAAGCGGCCATCGAGAACGCCACCGAGTTTGCCCTGCCCGGAGGGCAAGACTTCACTCAAGCTTGAGCCAGTACCGGGTCGCCTTCTGCTCCCCCGTCCGGACCAGGGCTTCCTTGACCACGAGATCCCTCAGGTCCCGTGTGGCCGTGGCCGGGGGAGCTCCGGTAATGGTCATGTAGTTCTTGGCACTCAGCCCGCCGAGGAAGCCGTCCGGGCCAGCGTCGAACATGCGCAGCAGAGCCCTTTCCTGGCGGGGGTTCAGCTGGTTCCTCAACCGATCGAGCATCCGGGTCTTCGCGATCAGATGGGCGATCAGAGCCGAGGAATAGTCCTGCGCCCGCAGGACCGTGTCCGCGAACCAGACCAGCCAGGGCGTCACCTCCATCTGCCGGTTGTTCGCCTCGAGAGCGGCATAGTAGCCCTTCCTGTCGCGTTCGATCTGCCGGGACAGGGCCACGAGGCTGGGCTGGCCCAGGCTTCGGGCCAGGCTCGTCTCACAGATGGCACGGGCTATCCGGCCGTTGCCATCCTCGAAGGGATGGATGGAGACGAACCAGAGGTGGGCCAGGCCCGCCCGAACCAGAGAGGGCAGGGGGGAGATCTGGAACCACCCAAGGAACCGATCCATCTCCGCCGCCATCCGGTCAGAGGGTGGCGCCTCGAAGTGGACCTTGGGGGCATGAATAGGACCGGAGACCACCTGCATGGCTTCAGGATGGTCACGGTAGCGCCCCACGGCCCGCAGGTCGCTCCGTCCGCGGCAGACCAGCTCATGCCATATCCAGATCCGCTCTGTCGTGAGCGGCTCGTTCCAGCCCGTGAAGCAGTCCACCATCATCTCGGCAATGCCGCTCTCGGCCGGTTCTGCCCTCCGATCCGAGGAGAGGCCGAACTGCCGGCGGACAGAGGACTGGACGGAGGCCCGGTCCAGCACCTCACCCTCGATGGCCGAGGTCATGACAGCCTCCTCACTGAGGAGGGCGATCTTGGCCTGATCCCGCTCGGCGGCTGCCAGATGCTGCCATGCCCCGATGAGCTTCCCGGACCGCAGCAGGAACTCCCGCTCCTGCTCCACCAGAGCCTCGGGGCGGAAACGCCAATGTGGCCAGTCGGGCTGCTGCCAGTTCCACCGGACAAGCTCTTGCATGATCGATAACCCTCGCCGTTATCGATCACCCATAGGGCCTAAATTGATTGATTGCCAGCGACAGAGCCAGCCCCCTCCGGGTTCACGCCCGCAGGGCAAATGGGATCTGAGGGCAATATGGCCCTGATGGCCGGTCAGACTCCGGCTGAACAACGAGGACCTCCCCCAACAGCGTGCGGCTCCACGACAACCACCGGCGCGACGAGGGTCACGGTCTCGCCGCCTATCACCATGCGGGGATACTCGGCCCCGGTTCACCTGCGCCTGTGCCCCCATCGGCGTCTCGACCCGCCGCCGCGGCCGGATGGCCGGTGCCGGAGAGGCCGGGAAGAAGCGACACGGATACTGACACCAAGCGCCATGGGTGTCACATGCGAACTGTGGCATCCTTGTAGAGAACATGCTGTGTGTATATGTAGTGTGTGTCCTTGGAGGTAACGATGCCGCAAGCGTCTACAGGAAAACAGCGCACGAACGTCACCCTGACAGCGGCCAATCTCGCCGCGGCACGGGAGTTGGGCCTCAACGTGTCAGCGATCAGCGACGCGGCTGTCTCGGAGGCGGTCCGGGCGGCACGGGCGCGTGCCTGGGCCGCAGAGAACGCGGAGGCGATATCCGAGCGCCGCGCCTGGATCGAGGCCAACGGCACACCGCTGGCGGATCTTCAGGTGTTGAAGGTCGACTGATGGCGCAGTTTCAGGTCTACCGGGTCCTGGGCGGGCGGCTGGTGCTCGACCTCCAGACGGACCTGATTGACACCGGTTCCCGCGTCGTCGCGCCGCTTCTCCCGGCCGCTTCCGGCCCGAAAGCGATCAGTCGGCTCGAGCCGGTGTTCACGATCGAGGGGGAGGCCCACGTTCTTCACACCACAGAGATGGCGGCTGTTCCCTCCGGCCTGCTCAAGGGGCCGCCGGTCGCGGATCTTTCCGGGTCCGACTATGAGATCCGGGGCGCTCTCGACATGCTCTTTTCCGGTTTCTGAACCTCAGGTGGGCATTGATGATGTGACCGCCCCCCGACGGCATCGATGTGCCAAGGTGGGTCTGCGACGATCCACAGAGGAGGACGGTCATGTCGGAGATTCCCACGGTCGGGCTCGATCTGGCGAAGAACGTGTTCCAGCCGCATGGGGCTGATGCCTCTGGGCGAGCTGTGCTTTGGAAGAAGCTTCGGCGCGACCAGGTGCTCGACTTCTTCGGCCGGTTGCCACCTTGCGTCGTGGCCATGGAAGCGTGCGGCGGCGCGCATTTCTGGGGCCGCGAGATCGGCAAGCTCGGCCATGAGGTGCGCCTGATCCCGCCCGCCTACGTGAAGCCCTTTGTCAAGCGCCAGAAGAATGATGCGGCCGACGCCGAGGGCTGCTGACGAAGCTCGGCTTCGACTGTGCCATCATGGCGCCCGCGCTCAACCGGGCACGAAAACCTTGCAAATCCTCCATGTGATGGAGTAATTGCGGGGTATGTACCGGCGCCGGACCAGTCAGACCGTGCTATGCGCCCTCGAGAGCCAAGCGGCCGTTGTCCTTTTGGGGCCCCGGCAGGTTGGCAAGACCACTCTTGCGCTGGAGATAGCCGGGCAACGCCCGTCTGTGTATCTCGACCTGGAACGCGACGCGGATCGGCAGATCCTGACGGAGCCCGATCTTTATCTGGATGAACAGGTCGGCAAACTCGTGATCCTGGATGAGGTCCAGCAGATGCCGGACCTGTTCAAGAACCTCCGAGGGCAGATCGACATGCGACGGCGCAAAGGGGCCCGCACGGGGCAGTTCCTTCTTTTGGGGTCTGCTTCGAATGTACTGCTCCATCAATCAGCGGAGTCCCTCGCCGGGCGGGTTCGCTACATCGAGATGCCGCCTCTCCTACTGGACGAAGTAGGCCCAGAGAGGTTGAACGACCTGTGGCTGAGAGGCGGCTTCCCGGACAGCTTCCAGGCGGACAGCGACCGGGACAGCCTGATCTGGCGCGAGGATTTTCTGCGCACCTACCTGGAGCGCGATATCCCCGCACTCGGGCTGCGCATCCCGGCCGCCACACTGCGCCGCTTCTGGACGATGCTGGCGCATGCGCAGGGTGGACTGCTGAATGCAGCCGCGCTGGCCGAGGGCCTAGGTGTCTCGGGTCAGACAGTAGGACGGTACCTTGATCTGCTCGTCGACCTTATGCTGGTGCGGCGCCTGCAGCCTTGGCACGAGAATGTCGGCAAGCGCCTCGTCAAGTCGCCGAAGGTCTTCGTCAGGGATAGTGGCCTCGTCCATGCGTTGCTTAACCTGAGCTCAATGGAGAGCGTTCTGGGGCATCCGGTGGTCGGTGGGAGTTGGGAAGGGTTCTGCATCGAGACCCTGATCGCCTCCGCACCAACAGGAACCGAGCCCTTCTTCTACCGAACCGCGGCGGGGGCTGAACTTGACCTTGTTCTGCGGCTTCCCGGGGATGACATCTGGGCGATCGAGATCAAGCGCACCACCGCGCCCAAGGTGTCGCGTGGTTTTCACCTGGCGGTCGACGACATCAAGGCCGACCGAAAGATGCTGGTCTACGCCGGTGAACGGGAAGTCCCGGCAGGTGACGGCTTGCGCGCAATGCCTCTGGCTGCCGCCGTGGGTCAGTTGCGTAATCTGTAGTGCTCCACGTCCGTTCCGGACCCCTCGCGATGCTACGCCTATTTGCACCGAGCTGGGAGACTTACCCCTCCCCTGGCAGCCAGAATGGCCCTCACCTTTCTGGACCGCATTCCTGCGCGACCTCGTGCGCCGCGGGCTCTCCGGCGTGAAGCTGGTGGGTGGGGCTGTTGAAAAAGTCGGAACCCTCTGATTCAGTTCGTCTATGGCTGGGTTTGGGCGGGGTCGGGAATGCTGGAGCGTCGGTCTCGCGAACAACTGGAATTCTTCCTCTGCGGGTCACGGTCTCGCCGCCAATCACCATGCCGGGATACTCGGCCCTGATTCACCTGCGCCTGCGCCCCCATAGGCGTCTCGACCCGCCGCCGCGACCGGATGGCCGGTGCCGGAAAGGGACACGTCCCCGCCAGCCGCATTGGCCGGAAAGGCCGAGAAGAAGCTACGCAGGTAGATGTGGTGGTTGGGGATCTTCCCTTGCAGGCTACATCCGTTCGCAGCCCGAGCGCCCTCATTTCGGCTTGAAGCAGCACTTCGCGCCTCTCTGCCAGCCGAATGGCCTGGCGAGGCACAGTCACCGTTGAAGTAATCCGAGGCCGTATCAGCCGTTGCAAGCACCGTCGCTCAGAGGCGGCCGAAGTGTGGAGACTTAAAGATTATCATGAGATTTACCATTAAGCTCAAGCTGGTTTCAACCTTCCTGCTGGTCTTCCTGCTGATGGGGGCCGGCATGCTGCTCGGTATCGTGGATCTTCGCCACTCCAACCAGACGCTGGGTGAAATCGCACATGTTCTGGCAGCTCGCGTGGATGCCGCGCGGCAACTGGAGGTCGAGCAGGGCGAGTTCAACATCGTGCTGCGCGACTATGTCTCCGCGGCGGACGCAACAGAGCGTGCCGCCCGCAAGGAGGACATCACCCGCATCCGCGCGGCGATGAGCGCGAGCATCGACCGCCTGAACGCCCTGGCCGATGACGCCGGCCGACCGATGATCGAACGCTACAGCGAGCAGCGGAAGGTGGCGGCGGCGATCAATGATCAGGTATTTGCTCTGGCGGATACGGGGAAGGCCGTAGAAGCCTCCCGGCTTCTCGCCACCGAGTCACGGCAGGGGATGTCGGCACTCGCTGCGGAACTGAAAGCGTTTCGCGATGCCTACAGCCACCAGATGACCGCCGCGACAGAAGAGGCCGATCGAGAGTTGAGCGCGAGCGGCCTCAACCTGTCGCTCCTCGCCATTGTCGCCGTGGTTGTGGGAAGCCTCGCCGCGATGGCCGTCATCAGGTCAATCACCCGGGGCATCGGCAGTGCCCTGGACCTGTCGAAGCGGGTGGCGTCGGGCGACTTGACCACGCTTGCCGAACCGCGCGGTTCGGACGAACTCGCAGAACTTCTCCACGTCAACAACACGATGATCGTCAAGCTCCGTGAGGTGGTTGGCCGAGTGAGTTCGGCAACGGGTCAGGTCGCAGCGAACAGCCTGACAATGGCCGCCACCTCGGAACAGCTCTCGCAGGGCAGCAACGAACAGGCCTCCGCGACCGAAGAAGCCTCGACGTCCGTCGAGCAGATGGCCTCGAACATCAAGCAGGCGGCTGGGAATGCGGGAGAGACAGAAGCCATCGCTGCGAAATCGGCCGAGGATGCCCGCGCCTCCGGCGCGGCGGTCCGGGAAGCGGTCGAGGCAATGGGAGCGATCGCCGATCGCATCTCGGTCGTTCAGGAGATCGCACGCCAGACCGATCTACTCGCCCTCAATGCCGCCGTCGAGGCTGCCCGCGCCGGAGAGCACGGACGAGGCTTCGCGGTCGTTGCATCCGAAGTCCGCAAGCTGGCCGAGCGCAGTCAACTCGCGGCGGCGGAGATCTCGACGCTCTCGGCGCGGACCGCGACCACGGCGCGTACGGCCGGGGAGATGCTGGGCCGGCTTGTGCCGGACATCGAGCGCACGTCGGGCCTCGTCTCGTCCATTTCGGCCGCATCGCGCGAACTGTCGGTTGGTGCGCAGCAAGTGGCGCTGGCGATCCAGCAACTCGATCAGGTGACACAGCAGAACACCACTTCTGCGGAGGCGCTGGCGAGCGGAGCGGCCCAGCTTTCGGTTGAAGCCGAGCAACTCAAGGAAGCGGTCGCCTTCTTCCGCAGCGGTCAGGATCGAACGGAAATGTCCGTAGCAATGTCCTCCCCGGGAAGCCGCCATGCCTCCAGGCCGGTGCTCCGCGTGGTGGGGCCGGAACAGGGCTTCGGCTTCGACATGTCGGACCGCCGTCATGTCGGGTGAACTGATATCCTTGACCTACAGAAGCCGCGCCCGCCTGTCCGATCCAGAGGAGGATATTCTGAGCATCATTCGGATGAGCCGCGTGATGAACCCTCGTTTCGGGATCACCGGCATCCTGTTCTACGATGGCTTCCACTTCGTTCAGATACTTGAGGGGCCACGAAGCGGCTGCAATGAGATGTTCTCCTGCATCTCCCGCGATGCCCGCCACGAGGATATCGTGACCTTCGGGATGTTCGAGATTGAAAGGCGGCGCTTTCCCGACTGGTCCATGCGGCTGGTATCGCGTCGGGAACTGCACGCCCTCGTCCCCGAGCTGGATCTGCTCGACGTGGGGGAGCGCGAGGAAATTGCGCGGGTCCATGCCGGGATCGTCAGGAGACTGGCTCCGGCGGAGCCGGGTGTGGACAGAGCAGGCTGATCGGGAGAAGCGCTGTGCCGCTTTGCCTGAAATGGCCAAGACATCGAGCGTGCGCGGGGTTGCAAGGGCTGCGCGTCAGGCGTTGGGCGCTTGGCGATTGCGGAGGATGGCCGTAGGTGACGCAGCCTTGCGGGCTCCCGCACCGGCAATGGCGCTTTCCGATTTGTCGGAATCTTCCATTATAATGGAATAGCTGCTACGTTTGCCCCCGGCAACATGGGGAGGGGCCAGTGCCTCATTCGGTCGAGGTCGACAGGGCGGCGCGGATCGGCGCCAACATCGCCCGCGCCCGGCAGCGGCGCGGCCTCACTCTGGACGGGCTTGCCGAGCTGAGTTGCGTGAGCCGGGCCACCATCTCGGCTCTCGAGCGCGGGCATGGCAATCCCGGCGTTCAGACCCTCTGGAGCCTGGCCGACGCTCTGGGCCTGAACTTCGCAGCCTTGCTCGGCGATGAGCCCGCGAGCGCTCTGGTGGAGGACGCGGGCGTCAGCGTCCGCCTGGTCGAGCGGCAGACAACGCCTCCGGTGATCGAGACCTACATCCTCGAACTTCCCGCCGGCGAGAGCCGACAGGCCAAGCCCCATCTTCCGGGGGTGCTCGAACATGTCGTGGTTCTGGCGGGAGAAATGCGGACCGGACCGGCCGCGCGCCCCCAGACCCTGCGCGCCGGCCAGTCCATGTCCTTCGCCGCGGATGTCGATCACATCTACGCCGCCGGAAACGCGGCCTGCCGGGCGCTCGTGAGCGTCGTCTATCCCGAGATCACGCCCGGCACGCCCGACCATGATCTTCCCTGGCCGGCCGGCGGGCCGGACTGGGACGCCGTCACGGCAATCCTGAGCCGCGCCACGGTGGAAGTGCAGAACGGCCTTGGCGTCAGCGTCACCACCTTCAGGGCCTCCCCGGTCGGCAGGATCTCCGAAGAAGGGCTCGACCGGCTTCGGCGCCATGTCGAGGGGCTCCCCGCTTCCCCCGCCGTGCGGCGCTTCCTCGTCACATCCGCGGATCCGGCGGTCATCACGCTCTATCGGGGAAGCCCGATGCGGGATCTCGGCCCCCGCCCGCAGGGACTCGCGGGTGATCTCGGCGCGCGCTGCTGGGATCTCGCCCGGCAGGCCGTGCAGCGGAGGGTCGAGGGTGACGCCGCGAGGCTTGAAGATGTCGCGCGCGCGCCAGGCACGATCATCGAGGCCGCGCTGGCGGCCGACGTGCTGACGCGCGCCGGCCGGCCGACGGTGCCCCACGGGATCAATGTGCAGGCCGCGCAAACCGGCCGGGGGGCAAGCGATGGCCGCCGCCTGCTCGAGGACCGCATCGATGTCGATGCTTGTGAGGCCTACGACCTCGTCCACCCGGCCCATGCACGCCGGGCCCTTGCCGTGGCGGGGGCCCTTCCTTCGGTCGAAGGTCTTCGCATCCTGGATGTCGGAACCGGGCCCGGTCTTCCGCTGGCCATGTTGCGTGAACTCCGCCCGGACCTCTCGGCTCTCGCTGTCGATCCGAGCGAGGTGGCAGTTGCGCAGCTGAAACGCCGGTTCGCCTCGGACCCGAATGTCGAGATCCGGCAGGCGTCCGTGACCGATCTTGCACCCCCGGCGTCTCCCTTTTCCTGTGCGGTCTCGATCGGCGCGTTGCACCACCTGGATACCGCAGCCTTCCTTTCCTCCATTCGCGGACAGCTGGAGACCGGCGGATTGCTGATCGTGGCCGACGAGATGCTCGCGCCGTTCAGGACGCGGCAGGAGCGTCAGGCGGCCCTGATCCGGCACCACCTGTGGTATGTCCTCGACACGCTGGTGAGCCTTCCGAGCGGCAGCCATCCCGGGGATGTGGCGCTTGCCGAGAAGCTGCGGGAGGATCTGCCGATGGCACAGGCCCTGGCGCAGGGGGGCCGGACGGAGGCGGCGATCCGCAAGATCCGCGCTCTTCACGAGGAACTGGTCCTTGTCGAGCGTCCCGTCCTGCCCTCACATCCTCTGGCGGTCTTCTCGCGGTTTCACCTGCTCGAGTTGCAGGCGCTGGTCGCCGGACTGGATGACGAGGTTGACCCGAAGACCTTTCCGGCGCGGTTCCTGGCCCTCGCCCGCTGCTGCGGATTCGAGCTCCGATCGCACCAGCGCCTCTACGCAACGGACGGCGACGGGGATCTTGATGCCGGCACCCATCTCTTCGTTCTGGAGGCCCTGTGATGACGGTTCTCCGCGATCTGAGGGCCGGCGCGCGGGCCGCCCTGCCCATCGCGCTGGCCTACCTGCCGGTGGCCTTCGCCCTTGGCGCAGCCTCGTCCCGGCTGGGATTCTCGGCGGCCGAAAGCGCCTTGTGGTCCTTCACGATGTTCTCGGGCGCCAACCAGGCGCTCATGCTGAGTTCGCTTTCCTCCGGGGTGCCGCTGCTGGTCATCGCGGCCCTGTGCATCGCTGCGAGCCTCCGGCACCTGCTTTACGGACTCGCCCTTGCCCCGCGGATTTCGGCCAGCCCGATCCAGCGCTCGGTCTTCGGCTACGGGCTGACCGATGAGGTCTTCGCCACCGCCCTGACGGCCGGCGAGGGACAGGGCGGGCCTCTGCGCGGCCCCTGGCTGATCGCGCTGGGGCTGACGGTGCTTCTGGTCTGGGTGGCCGGGACCGGGATGGGGAATGCCGCCGGAGATGCCCTGCAGGCCGTCTCGCCGCATCTGGCCAGCACCCTCGACTTCGCCCTGCCGGCCCTGTTCCTGTCGCTGGTTCTGGCGATGGCACGGCGATCCCTCCATCTGCCGATGCTGCTTGCGGCAGCCATCGCCGCCCTTCTTCTCGGGCTGGGCCGTCCGGAACTTGCCGTGCCCCTGGCGGCGCTGGCCGCCCTTCTCCCACGGCGGGGGACGGCATGAGCGAGATCTGGCTTGCCATTCTCGTCATCGGCATCGCCACCTATGCCACGCGGGTCGTGCCCCTGCTCTGGGAGCGCCGGATGCCGCTGGCCGCCGCGCGCGGCGGGTGGCTTGACCATCTCGGCCCCTGTCTCATCGCCGCCATGGCGACGACCGTCATCCTGCCGCCCTTCCTGACTGCGGAGGCGGCGCTCGATATCCTGCCCGAGCTCGCAGGCCTGCTGGCGGTCGGAGCGGTGATGCGGCTGCGCGCGGATCCTGGCCTCGCCACGCTGGGAGGGATGGCCGCATACTATCTGGCCGGGTGAATGCAGTAGCGTCGAGACCTTCAGCCCCGGGCGCGATCGGGGCTTCCGGGCGACCCTCTCCAAGCAGACAGCAGAAGATTTGCCGGTGGCAAGGTTCTCCGGAAAAAGGGTGATCAGCTTTTCATCCGATCGATCGGACCAGCATCGGCTTCTCGCCCGGTCGGGACGGGGGAAGGGCACCGCAAGGAGATCCCCCGAGCTGATCGGTGGCCGAACGACCTGATCGATGAATCGGGAACGGCTCCAGTTCCCTTGCAGCCACGCCCCCGAGGGACAATTTTGTTGACTAAATATTTGAATAAAATGATTTTGGTACCGCTATGATTTCATAGCCGGAAGGTGATACCAAAATGATTAATTACAGTGAGTTGGATGCGAGGACTGTGCGTGAGCGGATCGACATGGCGCAGTTGTGGGACGCTTGGATCGCGGCCGATGATCTGCGCCGGCACAGCTTTCGAGGATCTGTCGGCTGGGAGGTCAGGAACGGGCGGGACTACCTGTACAGCAGAAAACGCGGTGTGGTGAAATCCCTCGGGCCCCGCAGCCCGGACACCGAGCGGATCCACCTGGCCTTCCATCAGGGTCGGGATGCCAACAAGGCCCGCTTGGCATCCCTTTCTGCGGAGATGAACCAACAGGCCGCGGTGCTGCGTGCCCTGAATGCAGGGCGGCTTCCCATCATGGCCGCGCGAACGCTGCGGGCCCTGCGGATTCACGACAAGAGTGCCACGATCCGGGTCATTGGAACCAACGCGCTCTACGCGTATGAGAGTCTTGCCGGGGTCATGTTCAACTCCGCATCCACTGCGACCGGTGACGTCGATATCCCTGTCGATGACCGGAACCGTCTGCGGCTCCTGACCGAGACGGATGAGCGGATCGGTCTGACGCGACTGGTGCAGCGGACCGTGGACAAGAGCTTCCAGTCCTGCGGCACGATGGATTTCCGGCTGACCAACGACAAGGGCTACATGATCGAGTTCCTTCGACCGGAGCCCCCGCCGATATACCGCTCAATGCCCGGCGCCGATCCTCTGGAGGCCGGAGATATCCGTCCAGCTCCCATCGCGGGACTGCAGTGGCTGGTCAACGCTCCGGCGGTCGACGTGGTCGTTCTTGACGAGAGGGGCTTCCCTGCTCCCATACGGTGTCCCGATCCTCGGTACTGGGCGGTCCACAAGCTCTGGCTGTCCGCCCGGGAAACCCGGGAGCCGCAGAAGAAGATACGGGATCGACAGCAGGCAGATGTCATGGTGAAACTCATCGGCGACAAGCTCCCGCAGCTTCCGTTCGACGAGCGCTTCCGGCGGATGCTGCCACGTGAGCTGGCAAGGATGCTGGAGCCGTCACCCATCGCGACGAGAACCGATCCCTCCTGGTAACACGGGTTACGAGGGCTGGCTCCGATCAATTCATCGGTTCGATCGCTTCACGCTCGAGTTCCATCAGCCGCCCAAGTCGCCAGACAGTTTCGCCGAAAGCGCGCCGCCCCTCAGGCGAGCGGATGCTGCTTCCTTCTTCTTTCAAAGTGGCATGAGCCTGGCCTTGTCGTCGGAGCCTTGAGACACAGCCGGACCTGGTTTCTGTCGGGGTAAGGGCCTGATCCGGCAGGGCAGGGGGACCGGGGTCAGAAACCACCATTTCTGACAGTCTGTATGCGATAAGCGGTAACCGTTCAACCCAGGCCTCGCCATGCCGGGAGGAATGGCCGCGCACCATATCGCCGGGGTGAGCGCGTTTACGCCGTGACCTTCAGCACCCAAGGACCTGATCGGGCCTCTGGACAATCCTCTGCCGCCAGATTCAGGCCCAATACGGGCTTATCAGACTGTTGAGCGCAGACTGAGTCAGTCGTGATTGTCCTGATGATGAGGGCGGGGGCGGCATTCCCGCCGCCCCGCCACCAAATGAAATAATGACTTATTTTAAAAAACCCTGACGCTCTTCTGATTAACGGAGCCCCCTGCACCTTCCTGCTTAGGGACAGGAAGAGCAGGTTAGTCCGGGTAATAAAATTCCGAACGGGCATCCTTCCAGGGCCTGTTTACGATGATGAAGTTTCGGGATGTGAGTCAATTAAACCATGGGGTCAGGGATTACCCCTTGGGTGTACCGGTGGTAGGTTCCTGCGTAGCATCCCTCCCGCCCAGCCTCGACCTTCCGAAGGCGGCGGCAGCGCGCAGATGCGGATAGCCTTCAGGGGAGGCAGAATGGCAGACTTGGAACGGACATCCCTGGCCGAGGTTCTCATCCTCTCGCCGGGCACGTCCCTCGACAGCCCCGGTGTCATATCCTTCATTCTTCGGCCTTGAGCAGAAGCGCCACATGATCGGCTGTAAACTTGAACCCCTGGCCGTCCGGGATGCGTTCGGCCGAAATCGGATATCTGGGCCTCCGGGGATCGATGCCCGCGACCCGGAATCGCTCGTGCCCCGTTGAGAATTCGCGACCATAGTCATCGGGCAACAGCCCATATTCCTCGGCCAGCGCCTCGAACAGAATGCGCTCCGGATTCAGCGCCGTGCCGTCCGCCAGCGGGATCGAGACGCGGATGCCGAACTCGAAGTTCCAGCGCAGGTTCATCGCCTTCACCCCGAGGCTCTCCGCAAGGAGGCCGTGCTTCTCGGCCACCTGGCAGCAAGCCTCCAGCATGTCCGCCTCGATCCTCCGGCACAGGCCAGGGGTCAGGTTTCTGGGAGGAGAAACTTTCGACATGTTCGACTCGCCTGTTTTCGGTGGCGTATCCGAAATCCGGAGATTCTGCATCCCGTGCCTGCCGCGTCGGAGGACGGAGGCCGGTGTCGGGGCGGCATCGGCAAAGAAAATCCGGATCTTCTCAGGATCCGCCCCGGGCTGTGTTGTGCCGGCCGATCTTTCTTCCAATCGTTTCGTTCCTGCAGCGGCGAGGGGTGGAATCCGATATGGCACGTTTCCGCTCCGGCCATGCGAGCCGATCGACCTGGCCCCTTGGTGGAAGTGCAGCTTCGCGGGAACTGTCAGCGGATCGGAGATCCCGTGGATCATTTCCAGATCCTGTAATAGGCGGTTCACGATGTCTGCGGACCTTATCGGGCCGGAGCCGAGCATCCCCATCTGGATTTTCCATCTTGACAGCCGATTCGGGCGCCGTCAGAATCTCGGCATGTCGAACCAGCACGCCCACCACTCGATACGCTGATCTTCCGATTTCGGGAGGCGGCACGGGTGTGCGGCGGGGTCTTATAAGCCCTTAGCGCCAGATCAGCGTAGCGACCGGGTTCGAGTCCCGGGCCTCCTACCAATCCGCATCAGCTTGACCGTGGACCCAGGTGGTGGCCGTGCCTCTTTTCGACGACGATCTCGATGAAACCGGGAGTGCCGAAGAGCTTCCCCCGACGCCAGCCGGCTTCCGGCGCGAGTGGGCGCAACTGCGGGACATGGACGCCTCGATGCATCACAATGAGGCGCAGAGGTGGTCGTTCCTGAAGCGGCCGTCCACTCTCGAGACCTACAGCTTCCTTTTCAAGCGCGCCTGCGGGGAGCCTCATGAGGTCGTCAGGAGACGGCTGCGTGAACTGCAGAATGCCGATCCGCTGTGGGTGGGCCTCGCCTCCGAGGTACGCGCGCGGCTCATGCTGCAGGCCGGCGATCTTTCGCAAGGAGAGGGGGATTGCGGAACCGCATCCGCCGAGGTCACGAACGGCAGCGTGCCGGCGGGCCATATCCTGTTGCATGCCGCTCCGGCAAAAGTCGGGGAGGACCGGCGCGGCCGGGACGCCCTGCGAGAGGCGCTGGCCAAGCCCAAGAGGCTTGCTGGACCGAGAACGCCGGACGAGGTGGACAGGCTCTTTGCCGCCCTCTTTGCGGAAGGCCCCTGGCTCCGGAAGCCGCTCGCATGGGCCTGGCAGAGGGCGCTCGACAGTCTCGATGAATGTGGATGGTTTCGCCTGCCGCCGCTGTTGCTGCTCGGACCTCCCGGCTGCGGCAAGACCCGGATGGCCGAGCGGCTGGCCGAACTGGCGGGCCTGCCCCGGTCGCGTCTGGAGGGCGCCAGCATGACGGCGAGCTTTCCGATCGGGGGGAGTGATTTCCAGTGGAATTCCTCCCATCCGGGTGAGGCTGTGAGGCTCATCCACGAGAGCGACGTGGCAAATCCGCTCGTGATCTTCGATGAGGTCGAAAAGGGGCAGACGAGTTCCTCCGGCGGCGATCCTCGCCAGGCCCTCCTGCCTTTTCTGCAGCGCTCCACCGCGGCAAGCTACCGTTGCCCCTACCTGCAGGCGCCGGTCGATCTCAGCCACGTCACCTGGATCCTCACGGCCAACAGCCTCGAGGGGCTCAGCGCTCCGCTTCTCGACCGCGTGACACTCTTTCCCGTGGGCTATCCCACGGGCTCCGATCTCGAGCGCCTCGTCATCCGCGTGCTGGACGGGCTGGAGGTGGACGAGCGCGTGGTGGCGCGGATCACAACCGAGATCGAGGGCGGGCGGCTGACGCTCCGCGGGCTCGAGCGTCTGAAAAACGATTTCCGAGCGCTTGGGCGCCGGCCGATGCTGCATTGAAAGGGCAGATGATGATGACTGACATTCGGGCGAAGAGTGCGGAGTTCCTGCTGATGCTCGTCGTGCCGCTTCTGGCGCTCGTGCTGGCGCTCGCGCATGCCTGGGCGGTCCGCGAGATCGCGGGGGACCTCGGAATTCTGATGGAGCTGCCGCGCCCCTCCCGGCTGGGCTACCCGTTCATTGCGAACCGGCCCGTGCTCTATATCGGTTACCTGTTTCTGACGGTTGCCTTTCTCGCCACGATGGCGCTGGCGGCCGAGCTTCCGAAGGGGCACCTCGCGGGCTTCCTTCTTGGCCTGGCCTTCCTGGTCCACGCTGCGGTCGTTCTGATGGTCACCGGTCTGGCCGCGCTGGGGCTGATTGCGACCCTGTTTGTCCTGGGCACCTCGCTCGGGCAAGTCCTCCTCGTCGGAACCGGGCTGAGCTGGCTCGCCGCCTGGGCCTACTCCTGATCCTGACACCAGCGCTTTCGGCCGGATCATCTGACAAGCATGGTCCGGCGATGCCGGGTGGGAAGGTGATACGGCTCGGAAATTCCCGAGCGGCAAGCCGCAGGGAAAGACTGCGGATTACACGGGCGCGGAAGTCTCCGGAATCCTGGGGACGCTCGAACACGCCAACCATTCGGCATTGCCATGTATCCGCCCGCTGCGATGCCAATCAAAAGCAGGTACATGACAAAGCCGGGTCGTTGTTCTGCTTCAGGAAGCGCTTCTTCCTGGTTGGCGACTTGCTGTCCGCATCACCGGGAAAAGCCGCTTCCCGGCCCTCCCGGGAATGCTGACTTTGTCCCATACCGTCCGCCGGGTCAGGGGGAGGATGACCCAATCCGATCCTCTCGATCTTGAAGGTCATGGCAGCATGATACTTAATGCCGCAGGCATCGCAAGGGACGCCCGGCTGAAGTCGATAAAATACAGTTGGCCAAGGTCGCAAAAGCGGAAGCCGCCAGGCCGAGAAAGCGCCTGTTCCGTTAAACTCAGGCCGGGGGATCGGGCGCAGAGCTTGACGAAACCTCGTGCTCCATCGATAGGGAGGTCGCGTTGAAATAACGGAGACGTGACGTGAATATTAAGAATGTCGTTGGACTGGTTGTTGTGGCTGCCGGCCTCTCTGCGTGTGGTGGCAGCGATGGTGGCACGTCTTTCGATAGCCTTGCGACCCGCGGGGACAGCCTGATCGAGAAGTACGAAGTTGTCGAATTGACGCCTGTCGGTTCGATGCCTACGGCAGGTACCGCGTCCTACGAGGGTGTGGCTGGCTATTTCTTCAGCGAGGCTGCGTACGATGCGGCAGAGAGTGCCGCGGATGCCGATGTGCTGTCGACCGTATCGCTGACTGCCAACTTCAGCGATTCCTCGATTGCCGGCTCTCTCGGCAATTTCAAGGACCGCGAGGGAGTTTCTGTATCGGGTTCTGTCGCGATCAAGGACGGCCAGATCATGGACAACGTTTTCATGGCTGATCTTGATGGCAGCATCACCGCCGAAAACGAGACTGCAACCGTGCGGGGCGTGACCTATGGCGGTTTTGTCGGCGGCACCGCCGAAGCGGTGATGGGGGCCATCGAGGCGGACATCATCCATGGCCCGAGCGATGTCGAGGGGCTTTACGGCGAATTCATTGCCGAAAGGAAGTGATCCAGGTCGGCCAAGGGCGTCCTCGCCCTTGGTCACCACCGGGATCTGACGTCTCTCGTCCCTCTGGCAGATTGCAGCGGGACTGATCCAGGACTCTGTTGTTGCGCCTTCTTGCCATCACCCTGCTTGCGCTTGGGATCCTTCTGGGAACTCCTGACACCCCTTGGGCAAGGACGACCCGCCCCGACGCTCTTTCCGAATGGAGGCTGGCCCAGGAGTTCGGTGCCGCCAGGCTGCTCCTCAAGACTCTTCTCAAGGAGCGGCCGGCCGGCGGCGAGAAATATGCGATTCTCGTGGCGGAGAGTCTGTCACTTTCCAGACAGGGCGTGACGCCGAGGCCCCGGCTTACGTTCGGCATCGCGCCGGTGGTGGAATATGACCACAACATCAATGGAGGGTTTCCGGTCGATGAAATTTCCATTGGCCCCTTCACGTTTGTTGTCGATCCAGAGTCCCGCGCCAGGAGTGGCTTGACGTTCGGCCTTCGGGCGGATGCTGGCGCCAGTCTGGCCGTTGCAGATGGCCTTCTCTTCACGTTGAGTGCGTATGGTACCGCGCGGCATTCGTTCGAACATGATCTCAATGTCCTGAAATATTCGACGACCGCTTGCCTGAAGTACACCTCTCGCACCTGGAGCTATGTCGACGCATGCGCATCCGAATACAATCTCAGGCGGGACCTGAGCGAGGAGGAGCGTTTCTTCAGGTCCGTGACGTTCGGCCGGGTATTTTCCACAGGGAACGCATCACACGACGTGGCTGTCACGGCCCTGCATCAGCGTTATCTCGGGGATTCGCAGAGGAGACTCCGACTATCCGTATCAAGCGTTGTTCGGGAAGTGGGCGCCTTTGACTTCGGCGTTTCCGTAGGTGACGGGCCGGATGGCGTCCTTGCAATGACGCAGGGAGTGGATGTCGGTTTCGGCTCGGTGCTCTGGGGGCAGCCGACGAGAGTCTCGCTGGCGTATCTCAGGGAAGAGGGCGGGGTCTTTTTCGGTCAGGACCGCTCGGATGAACGGTGGCTCCTGCGGGCCAATCGGCGCCTTTCGCCTTCAGTTGATGGGTACGTTTCGCTGGAAAGAAAGAACTCCTCACTCGAGGCATTCACGGAGAGCCTGTTTAACATTGGCTTTGAGATCCGAGGTCGCCGTTGGTGAGTTTCCATCTGACGGTCGGTGTCCGGCTCGATGGCGATGCCTGGGCTGGGGCAGGGACCTGCAGCCGCTCCGCTGACGCTCCGGTGGTGCGGTCGGGCTTTTTGCCTTCCTCGGACCCTTAGGCAAGGCGCACCGCCCGAGGGAAAGGGGATGTTGCGATATGTCCTTCGATGCGCAGGTCAGATCTTGTGGGTGTGCGGCATCTGGCGTGCATGCTTATGCACGCTTCGAGACGGCAGCAACTTGTTGCATTGTCCCCTCGCATCAAGAAACTGGTCTCGAGGGTATGATGGACAATCTCTACCTCTGCGTCGGCACGTCCGCCGGGCAGTATGCGGAGATCCGGAAGCCTGATCCGGCGATCAAGGGTCGGACGCGGGATGCGGCCAGTCTTGAGCTGCGCCGCTCCGACAGGGTGAGCCAGGATCTGCGGCCCACGCTCCCCGCCTTCGTGAGGAAGCATGTTCCCTACGGAGCAGGTCGCACGGCGGCTCCGGTCTGGCTGGAAGGCCATGGGCGACTGGCGGTCGCGCGGGCGCGATCCATCCTTCTGCACCGCGGTTGGTTGTCAATCGGCATCCAAAATTGACCCCCAATCGGCGTCCAATTTTGACCCCC
>NZ_VDEK01000044.1:0-20089 GCF_007668225.1 Cereibacter sediminicola
GAAGGCCGCCGATCCCGCCGCGCCGGGGCGGGCCGGGCGCGCGCGTCCCGCGGCGGTCGAGGCCCCGGCGGCGCGCAGCCCGCGGGCGGGGCTCGCGCTGCTCATGCCTTCGGCCCTGCTGCTCGACGCCCCCGCCTGTCTGGCGCCCACGGCGCTGGCGCAGGCCCTGTGGCAGGCGCTCGATCCCGAAGACTGGGCCGATGCCGCGCAGGACGGCGCGCTTCAGCGGATGCTGCCGGTCGAGCCGCGCGAGGTGGATATGGCGGCGCCCCAGCCCGATCCGCCCCCGCGGCTGCTGCGCGGGCTCGCGCCCGAGGCGTTTCGGGTGATGGAGGGCGCCGACCCCGCCCGCCGCTGGTCGGCGCTGCTGATGGCCGATCTGGCCAGCCGCCTGCGCGGGCTGCACGGCAGCTCCCACCCCTACCTGCGGCGGCAGTTCCTGCAGCGGCCGGGCCTGTTCGACCGTGGCCCCGACCGGCTGACGGTGCGGCTCGATCCGCTGCCTCTGGGGATCCTGCTGCGGATGGCGGGGCTGACCGGGCCGCAGGGCCGGCTGCCGCAACCGGGCCTTCCCCGGCTGGTTCTGCAGATCGGGGGCGAGCCATGAGGGACGAGGCGCGCCCCTTTTCCGATCCTGCCGTCTGGCTGGAAGGCGCGCTTCAGCTTCTGGCGCTGCGCCTGCGCCACGAGGTCGCCCTCACCCGCGCGCTGCGGGGCGAGGACCGGCGCGAGCAGTTCCTCGGCCTCTTTCTCAGCGACGCCGAGGCCGAGGCGATGCTGGACGAGATGTCGGGCCGGCTTGCGGCCGCGGGCGGGGTTCCCGCGCTCGATGCGGTGATGGCGGCGTGGCACGACCATGCCGCCCTGCGCCGCCGCGAGCCGCTGGGGATCTGGCCGCGGCTTGCGCAGGCCTTCGGGCTGGCCGAGGCCGAGCTGGACCTGCTGGTGCTGGCCGCGGCGCCGGCGCTCGATCCGCGCTTCGGGCGGGCCTACGGCTATCTTGGCGAGGACGTGACGCGCCGCCACCTGACGCCCGCGCTGGCGCACCGGCTGCTGCCCCACCGGCTGGATGCGCTGACGCTGCGCCGGATGCTGGCGCCCGCCGCGCCGCTGCGGCTGTTCGCGCTGCTCCGGCTGGACGAGGCGGTGCCCCGGATCGAGGCGCCGCTCGGGATCGACGAGGAGGTGGTGGATCTGCTGCTGGGCGCGCCGCCCCGGCCGCCGGGGCCGGTGCTGCCGCTGGGGCAGGGCGGTGAGACGGGCGCCGTGATCGTGACCGCAGGTACCCCCGACGCGATCTCGACCGCCGTGCTGGATCTGGGCGAGGCGCGCGGCTGGGCCTTGTGCCTGCTGCCCGAGGACGGCCGGTCCGACCTGCTGGCGGCCCGCATTCGCGCCGCGCGGCTGGCCGGCGCGGTGCCCGTGGTGCCGGATCCGGCCGCGGGCGCGCCCGAGCGCGCGGCGCTCGCGCCGCTTCTGGCCGAGGGCGCGGTCCTGATCACCCCCGACGCACAGCCCTGGCAGGAGGCGGGGCTGCGGGCGGACCTGATCGACCCCGTGGCCTGCGAGCGTCGCCACGCCGTCTGGAAGGCGCGGCTGCTCGGTTCCGCCACCCTGACGCAGGCGCGCCATGCCGACCTGCTCCGCCTGGCGCGGAGCAAGGCGCGCGACCCGCGCCCCGACGCGCTGCGCCACAGCGCCGAGGCGCAGGCGACCGCCGCCCTGACGCAGCACGCCCGGCGGATCGCGACGCGGCAGGGGATGGAGGATCTGGTGCTGCCGCGCCCGACGCGCGCGGCGCTGGAGCGGCTGATCGACTGGCAGACCCACGGGGCGCAGGTGCTGGGCGACTGGGGCCTTGGCGCGCTCTTCGGCAAGAGCCGCGGAACGGTCGCTTTGTTCAAGGGGCCCTCGGGCACCGGCAAGACGATGGCGGCGGCCATCGTGGGGGCGCGGCTCGGCCTGCCGGTGTTCCGGGTGGACCTGGCCGCGATGGTGTCGAAATACATCGGCGAGACCGAGAAGAACCTCGAGAGGCTGTTCCGGGCCGCCGAAGGGTCGGACGCGCTGCTGTTCTTCGACGAGGCGGATTCGCTCTTCGGCCAGCGGTCCGAGGTCAGCGACGCCCATGACCGCTACGCCAATCTCGAGACCTCGTACCTGCTGCAGCGGCTGGAGAGTTTCGACGGGCTGTCGATCCTCGCCACCAACCTGGCGCAGAACCTGGACGCGGCCTTCCTGCGGCGCTTCGACCATGTGATCGAGTTTCCGATGCCGGGCCCGGACCTGCGCCGCGCGCTGTGGGAGCGCGGGCTGCGCTCGTCGGCGCCCATCGCGGCCGATCTGGATCTTGGCGCGCTGGCCGAGCGGTTCGAGATGACCGGGGCCGAGATCCGCAACTGCTGGCTTGACGCCGCGCACCGGGCGGCCGCGCGCGGCTCGGCCGTGGGGATGGAGCTGATCCTGCAGGCGGTGGCGACCGAGCTGCTCAAGCAGGGCAAGGTGCTGAAGAAGGCTGATTTCGGCAGCCACTATGTGCGGGCGCGGGGAGGGGCGGGATGACCGACTTCGACAGCGAGATGATGCGCGAGGACAAGCCGCCCTTGCCGCTGCCCGCGATGAAGGAGCCGCTGCGCGAAGGGCCGCGGGTGCTGCCCGCGGACCCTGCGCTGATGGCGGCGATGGCTGCGGCGCGGCGCCCCGAGCCTGCGGCCGAGCCGCTGCCCGCGCGCGAGGAGCTGCGCGGGGCCGGGACGGCGGGGGAGCGCGAGACGGCGGGCGATGCGCGGCAGGCACCGCAAGCCGATCGTGCGCCCGATGCGCGGCGGCAGGAGCCGGAGCCCGATCGCTCGGCCGAGGCCGAGGCCCGGCGCCGGCGGGAACGGATGCTGACGGGCGCGCTGGCCGGGCTGCTGCAGGGCCCCGAGGCTGCCCGCCTCGCGCCCTTGGTCGGGGCCTTCGAGGCGGCGCCGGCCTCCGATACGGCGCTGGCCGCCGATGCGCTGGTGGCGCTTTACCTGCGGGCCGAGGCGGATCTGCGCCGGAGGCTGCGGCCGGTTCTGGCCAGCCTCGTGCGCGCGGCCCCGGCCTCGGCGCTTGGCCGCGCGCTGGGGGCGCGTCTGGGGGCGCTGGCCATGCCCGGTGCGGCGCCGCCGCCCGCGCCGCCACCCCCCGCACCGCCGGAGTAGGGGCATGGTCCAGCGCGCCTCCAGCGGACGCCCCCCGCCGTCGCCCGAAGGCGCTCCGCCCGCACGCGACCGGGCGCCGGCGCAGCGCGCGCCGGATCGGGCGCCCGACCGCGGGCCCGATGCCACGGCCGGCACGCCCGCCGCGGTCTTCGGGCTGCTGCCCGAAAGCGCGGGCTTCGTGGCCCGGCTGGGGCCCTCGGGCTGGCAGCTCGGCGCCGCCTTCCTGACCGGCGAGCCGGTGCCGCTGCGCGACCTGCCGCAGCCCGTCCCCGGCCTGCGCATCGACACGGTGCAGTGGCGCAACCGGCAGCTGCGCCTGCGGGGCGGGCTGTCGATCCCCTATCTGGACGATGCCGCCTTCGAGGTGATCGTGGATCGCGAGGGCCGGGCCCGCATCTCGGGCTCGGCGACCAAGCGGCTTGCGCTGCCCGCGCTTGGCAATCCGCGCCTGACGATCGCGATGGGCGAGACCGGCGCGCTGTCGGGCGAGCTGACCTTTCGGGACCTGTCGCTCCTGCCCTCGGGTCTGGGGCGCGGCGCGCGGGCCACCGGGTCGGGCAGCATCCGGTTGCGGGACGGGCGCCTTTCGGGCGACGGGTCGGCCGAGATCACCTATCAGGATCTGGGCAACGGCAACGTCCGCTTTGCCTTCACCGAGGCTGGAGCCTTCACCGCAGAGGGCACCTTCCGCATCACGCCGCCCTTCGTCAACGAGGTCAGCGGCGATCTGGCGGCCGACGAGGCCGGCAACCTGACCGCGAACGCGCGGATCGGCGTGGGCGACATGCGCACCAGCCTGCCGGGCCTGTCGCTGACGGGCGGAACGCTGACGCTCGGCTACCTGAACGGGCGGCCCTCGGGCGGGATCGAGGGCTTTGCGGCCACCTACGCGGGCCTCGGCTCGGTGACGCTGGAGCAGGCCACGCTCGCCGCCTCGGGCTTTGCCGGAACCGGGCGCTTCGCGCTCGAGGTGGCGGGGCTGAACGAGGCCTCGGGCCGGGTCACGATCCGCAACGGCCGCGTCTCGGGCCTGTTGCGGCTGGGGGCCGATGCCTTTCCGGCCGGACTGCCGGTGCGCCGCCCCTCGCTGACGGTGCGGCTGGCCGAGACGGGCCGCGTGGGCGTCGATGGCTCGGCCACCGTCGATCTGGGCCCGGCCGGCACGGGCAGCTTCTCGGCCGCCTATTCCGAGACCGGCGCCTTCAGCTTCGGCGGCGACGTGACCCTGACCATTCCGGGCCTGACCACCGTGACCGCCCGCGTGGGCTACGCCAACGGCGAGATCTCGGGCGAGGTTCAGGTGCCGGTGAACACGCAGCTTCTGCCCGGTCTCGACGGCTCGGTGACGGTGCGCTACGCGCAGAACCGCTGGTCGGGCGAGACCACGCTGAACTTCGCGGCCGACAACGGCAAGCTGTCGGGCACCGTCACCGTCACCGTGGCGCAGACCGAGGCGGGCGCGCTGGAACTGGGCGGCGAGGGGCGGGTGACGGCCCAGCTTGCGCCGCGCCTGCAGGGCACGCTGACCGCGCGCATCCTGCCCGAAGGGGCGGTGGACATCTCGGGCGTGATCGAGGTGACCGAGCCGCTGGAGCTGTTCCCCGAAAAGCGGATGGACCGCGAGCTGTTCCGCTATGCGCAGAACATCCCGCTCTGGGCGATCCTCGTCGCGGTGATCCGCATCCGGGCGGGCGTGCGCGCGGGCGTGGGGCCGGGCGTCTTCCGCAACATCCGCGTCGAAGGCTCCTACACGATCGGCTCGGCCGAGGCCGACCCCTCCTTCACGATCTCGGGCGAGCTGTTCGTGCCGGCCTTCGTCGAGGGCTATGTGGCGATCGGCGCGGGGCTCGGGCTCGACGTGGTGCTGGGCGAGCTGACCGGCGGGATCGAGGCGGTGGGGACGGCGGGCCTTTACGGCGCGATCTCGGTCGAGCCGGCGCTGACCTACGCCGATGGCGACTGGGGCATCGAGGGGGTGGCCACGCTGGCCGCAGGGGCGCGGCTCAAGCTCGGGCTGAACGCCTGGGCCGAGATCGAGGCGCTCTGGGTCACGGTCTGGGACAAGCAGTGGAAGCTGGCCGAGGTGGTGATGCCCGTCGGGCCGGATCTGGGGCTTCAGGCGCGCATGTCCTACAAGTTCGGCCGCCCCGAGCCTCCGACCATCGAGATGACCTCGTCCGAGATCGACACGGCGCGCCTTGTGCAGGATGCGATGCCCAAGGACGGGCCCGCCCCCTCGGGCGCGCGGGAGGCGTTGCAGAACAAGGCCGAATGGAAGGGCCAGCTGCAGGCGCAGCGCGCCGCCGCGGTGCCGCCCGAACAGGTGGCGCAGCAGGCCGAGCCCGCCACCCCGCCGCCCGCCCCGCCACGGCCGCCGAAGGCCGCGGGGGGGCCGCCGGCCGCCACGCCCGCCGCGGGGCCCGCGGCCCCCGCCACGGCGCAGCAGACGCAACCGGGCGCCAGCCCGAACGAGGCGAACCTGCCCGCGCGCAGCGACGCCGTGGACCGGGCGGCCGCGCCCGACAGCAACATCCCGGCCGCCGTTCCCGAAGGCTCGCTGCCCGGGTCCGACCAGCCGCGCTATCCGCATCCGATCACGCTGAAGATGCTCGACGAACCGCCGGCCCCGATGCCGCGCACCCTCTCGCAGGAGGCCGAGGATGTCGCGGCCGCCAGCCGCATGGTCGAGCTGGCCAGCGCGCAGGCGACCGACAGCGACGCGCTCGACAACTACTTTCCGCGGATCAAGCAGCGGTTCGGTCTGGTCTCGCTGGGCTACGAGGGCGACTTCCAGCGCGGCTTTGCCGTGGTCGGGCGGATCAACCCGGAGTTCAAGCGCCGTGTGGCCGAACCCCTGAGCGGGACCGGGCTGCCGGGCGCGCTGGCCTCGGGGCATGTCACGAAGATCGTCCACGAGCACAGCCAGCTGGGCGGCGCGCAGGTCGGGCTGACGATGCGGGCCCGGCCGCTGGGGCCCGACCACCAGCAGGGCTCGGGGCCCACGGGCCAGGACGCGCTGATGGCGCAGCTGCCGACGGACCCGCGGATCTATTCCGACACCGCGCAACGCTATGTCCGCGGCCACCTTCTGAACGATCACATCGGCGGGCTCGGGCATCCGATGAACCTCTTTCCGATCACCGCCTCGGCCAATGCCCAGCACGAAAGCGCGGTGGAATCCTACGCCAAGGACTGGGTGAACAACCGCAAGCTCTGGATCGACTACACGGTCGAGGTGAAGGCCAGGCCCGAACTGAGCCGGGCGACCGGAGGGCTGAAGAAGATCGACGCCGTGGTCGACGCGACGGCCGCGGCGCTCGACACCAACCTCGACCGCATCCCCAACCTCACGCGGCATGTCACCATCGCCTCGACCTACCGGACCGCCTCGCAGGCCGAGGAGGGCGAGCTGAACGACTTCACGCAGGCGCTGGTCGATCCGACCGCGGCGGCGCTGCAGGCCGAGCGGCCGCAGGATCAGGCCCTGACGGCCCCGCGGTCCTCGCGCGAGACGCCGACCAGCTTCCCGCCGCACATCGGCGCCGCGATCGCGGCCGCCGTGGTCAAGCTGGGATCGCGGAGCCGCGTGGCGGCGGTGCTGCAGGATCATCCGGGCTTCGGCGATGTCTCGGAGGAGGTGCTGTTCGAGGTCTATGACCGGATCGGGACGACCGGCGCCACGGTCGATTTCCTCGGCTCGCCGGCCGAAAGGGGCGTGCTGACGCGGATCATCAACGCCTGGGGCGGCAAGGACGGCATCGGCGCCCGGCTGGAACGGGCGATTGCCTCGGCCGGGTCGGGCGCTGGCCCGTGACGATTTCTGCAAACGGTCACGGCCCATGATGAAGGACGCAGCGAATTGGAATGCCCTGAACGTCAGCCCCGGCATCAAACGTGCCGCAGGAAACGGGATTGCGCGGCAGCGTCATGGGCGGCGGCTTGACCCGCGGCAGGTCAGTGCGTGGCGTTCCGACATTACGAGTCGGAGTGTATTGTTCGTGGTCCGGTCCAGGTTTCCGGGGGTGGTGGCCCGCCTTCGGACATGTGCGACGGCGGTGGTCCTGACCGCAGGTCTGGCGGTGCATCGGACGCCTTGGCGACGGAGATCGCCAAGCGGCCTTAAGCGCCGGCAGGTCGGTCCTGCGCCGATCTCCTGCACAACCATGACATGCTCGCGCCCATCGGGTTCAGCCCGGGGAAGAGCCTCAGAGCCCGGCCCACCGCATTTCACGCAGCAAGATCAGATCTTGACTGCCGCGATCAGGATATCCCCGCGGGAGATCAGCGGTCAGGCTGCGCCGAAGGATGCCAGGACCGCACACTCCCGCAGATGGCCTTGCACCGGCGCTCAGGGACTCGCCTCCTGCAGCTTTCGGGCCTCTATGATCCCGCTGTAGGCGCGGATGGTCGTCGGCACGAAGTCCTTCGCCTCACCGCCGGCCACCAGCCGTGCGCAGGCGGCATCCGTCTCATGGAGCCGTGCCGTCAGGGGAACCACGGTGTCACGGACGGGCTGCGGAACGTTGCGGCTGATTACCAGCGGTCCCTCGGGGATCATGCGCGACTGCCAGAGCATCACGAGATCCGACATCCGGACCAGCCCGGCGCTCACGGCCTTGCGCAACGGCCCCGAACTGAACCCCTCGTCCCAGGAACCCACACCATCGCCGGAACTCACCCCGGCGTCGTATTGACCCTGAGCTACGCCTACGATCGTCTTCTCATGCCCGCCCGAAAAGGGGGTGGCGGCAAAGAAACGCGAGAGATCCCCATACTTCGCCGAAAGCTCCGCCGCGGGGATCAGGTAGCCCGAGGTCGAATCCGGCTCGCCGAAGGCGAAGGTCCTGCCGCGGGCATCCTCCATCGACCGGATGCCCGAGTCCTTGCGTGCAAAGGCATAGGAGAAATACCCGGTCAGCCCGGACTTGTTCTGCTTGGTCAGGGTGACGTCCACCGCATCGGGGTTGGACAGATGGATCTTGGCGAAGGACGAGGCCCCGAGCCAGGCCATGTCGACCGCGCCCTTGAGGAACCCGTCGATGACGCCATCATAGGTGGGGCTGGTCACGAGCCGTACCGGAACCCCGAGCGCCTCCTCGAGCTTCGCCCGGTAACACTCGTTTGCAACGACGGCCGCCTCGGGGGACTCACCCCCAGCGAGACCGAGGCGGAATTCGGTTATGTCCCCCGCGGCGAGCACCGCCTCCGGTGCGGCCAGGACCAGGAGCAGCCCGGCCAGAAGCGGGATCGGCAGCCGGGCGCGGAGGAGCGTGGCGGCGCCACGATTGCGGTCATGCGGCGTCATGGCGGCGGAAATCCTTGTCGAGCATGTCGTCGGAGGCACCTTTTTCCATGTCCAAGGCGAAGCCTCCGGGTGCTTTCGCTTTGGGTGTTGCCTTGAGGTTCGGGGTGGCCCGGCGAGGGGATCGAGCCGGACCCTCGACATGCACGGCCGACCCTGCTGCCGGTGCCTTGGAGGTGGCGGTTGTCGCCTCCAGACGGAAATGGGTCATCGTTCGCTGCAGTTCTTCGGACTGTCCGGAGAGGACCTCCGCCCCGGACGCCAGTTCAATTGATGCCGACGTCGTCTGCTGCGTGACCGTATCAAGCTGCTGGATGGCCGTGGCCACCTGCTGCGCTCCCAGCGCCAGTTCGCGCGAGGCCACCGAGATGCCGCTCACGAGGTTGGAGGTGCTCTCGATGTCGGGCACGAGTTCGCCGAGCATCTGGCCGGCAGCGGTCGCGGTCTGGACCGTGCGCGTCGAGAGAGCCGAGATCTCACTCGCGGCGGTCTGGCTGCGCTCGGCCAGCTTTCGGACCTCGGAGGCCACGACCGCGAAGCCGCGCCCATGCTCGCCGGCGCGTGCGGCCTCGACCGCGGCGTTCAGCGCCAGAAGGTCGGTCTGACGTGCGATGTCCTGGACGACGTTGATCCGCTCTGCGATCGCCTGCATGGCGGAGACCGCTTCGGCCACCGCCGTCCCCGAGGCGCGCGCCCGTTCCGCCGATTTCCGGGCCATGATCTCGGTCGCACCGGCATTGTCCGCTGTCTGCTTGATGTTGGCCGCCATCTGCTCGACAGAGGCCGAGGCCTGCTCGGTGGCCGAGGCCTGTTCCTGCGCGCCCTGCGACAGTTCTTCCGACGTCGCTGCCATCGCAGAACTGTTGGCGGTCACCTGCTGCACCGATGCGCCGACGGTTCCGACCACCTCGCGCAGTTTCAGGATCATGCGGTTGTTCGCGGTCAGCAGCCGGCCGATCTCGTCGCGGCCGCGTAGGTTCGAAGTGGCGATCAGGTCGCCGTTGGCTACCCGTTCGCTCAGAGCCAGCGCCTCGCGGAGGCCACGCACGATCGAGCGGGTGATCAGGAAGGCCGCGATCGCCCCGGTCACGATGGCCGTCCCCACCGCGATCAGCAGGTCGCGCAGCGCCGTGCTGTAGGTCTGTTGAGACGCGTTGACAGCCGCGGCAACGTCGGCCGCCTGATGCTCTCGCAACTCGCTCAGGAGGCGCGACCTTTCGGCACGGCTGCCGCTTGCGGACGGGTCGTGCAGGACATGTGCGGCCCCGCCGAGGTCGAACAGCTTCGACCGCTCCAGCGCGGCGTCGTTGCGCCTGTTCCCCTCGATGTTCAGTTCGCCGATCCGGACAAGCTTCGCCCGCTCGGCCTCACTGGATACCAGCGCCTGAAGCTCCGCGAGGAGGGAGTCCCGCTCATTTCGGGCGGCAAAGACCGCCTTTTCGAACTTCTCGAGCTCTGCATCCTCGGTCGCCACCATGTGATCCCGGAGTGCTGCGGATTCCCGCTGCTGCTCGGCCACCATCCGCTCGACAAGAACCGCAGCGGGGAACTCGACCTGCGCCAGAGTCTCGATGCGGGCATTCATCGCCTGCAGGCGCTGGAGCGACAGGCCGGTTGCGATCAGGAAGAGCGTGAAGACGAACAGAAAGGCGAGGGCGAGCTTGATCTTGATGGACATCGGGAATGGCAACTCCTGCGAAGGCACGTGCGATGATGCTGGCTATGGGCGCCGGCCGACGGGCAGAGTCGGCCCGTGCGTCGGATGGGCGGGATTGAAGGGACGTGGAAAATCGCAGTCGCTCTTCCGAACAACATCTCCCACTTCCGGATCAGGTATCCGGGAAGATCGTCAACAAGGGCTGAAGCCGGCCGCTGGCGGTGCTTTTCCGCCGCCCGGCCATGATCGGCGCGCGAAGTTGCATAACGTCAGCGGCATCAGGAGCAGCCGGCCGTGCGGTCCACATCAGGATTCAGGCCTCGATACTGATACAGCTGGTCCTGAGAACGAAGTTTGGTCACATCAAGTTGGCGTCGCTCTGATCCGGCATGCAGTGGTCTCTAGCGTAGCTCTGTCAGAAATCTGATCCGGGAATTCGGGTCTTGATGCCATCTTAAGGATGTGTGGCCCCAGATGCGGTTCCAAGGCTGCCCCAATTGATATCCGAACCGTGGCCGCGACCAGCGCGTTGGCACAGAGCAGCCCGATCACGGTCGGCGAGGCTTGAGATCAGGACCAGGCACATCTCGTTCGTGCGGCGTCACATCCGATACGAACTGGTCGCCAAGCGCTACCAAGAACTTGTCCGCAAGAGGAACCCTCTGCGGACGCAGAAGCAGGCGCTGGCGTCCTTGGGCGTCGCGGGAGTTCGCATCTACACCGACCACGGCCTGACCGGGACGAGTCGCGCCCGGCCGGGTCTCGATCAGGCGCTCGCCGCCGTCCGGGAGGGTGACACGCTCGTGGTCTCCAAGCTCGATCGCCTGGTGCGGTCGGTTCCGGATGCCCGCGCCATCGCCGACCAGCTCGCCGCCAAGGGCGTGAGGCTTGCGCTGGGGGCGGTGGGTTCACGATCCCACGGACCCGATGGGCAAGATGTTCTTCAACATCCTCGCCACCTTCGCGGAGTTCGAGGCCGGCCTCATCCGCGTTCGGACGCGAGAAGGAATATCCCCAGCGCGAGCTGGATGGCCTTCGCGCATTGGCCTCATCCGCGCGCGGACGCGAGAAGGAATGGCGATCGCGAGGGCGCGGGGCAAGCTGCCCAAACTATCGGAAAAGCAGCCGAAAGAGCTGAGGCGCATGCATGGCTCACGGGCTGCGCTATCCGGCAAGCTACTGGACGCGACCGGACGGGTCAGGCGGCGGCGGTCAGGACGTGGTTCAGAAGGCCAGCGGCAAGCAGGATCATGACAGCGCCCACCAGCAGGTCAAGAACGCGCCAGGCGAGCGGCCGGGCGAACAGCGGCGCGAGCAGGCGGGCACCGAAGCCGAGGGCGGCGAACCAGGCCAGGCTGGCGATGCCCGCGCCGGCCACGAAGGGCCCATGCGCGCCCACGGGCTGCGCCGCCCCGACCGATCCCACCAGAAGCACGGTGTCGAGGTAGACGTGCGGGTTGAGGAGGGTGAAGGCGGCCACGCGGGCCAGCGCCCCCGCCCGCGTCAGCGCCTCCCCCCCGTTCTCGGCGACCAGCCGTGCGGGGTGCCACGCCCGGCGCAGGGCCGACAGCCCGTACCAGCCGAGGAAGGCCGCGCCACCCAGCGACAGACCCGTCACCAGCGCGGGCGCGCGCCCCAGAACCGCTCCGAGACCCGCCACGCCTGCCGCGATCAGCGCCAGATCGGCCAGCGCGCAGAAGGCCACGACCACTCCCACATGTTCGCGCCGAAGCCCTTGCCTCAGGACAAAGGCGTTCTGCGCGCCGATGGCGACGATCAGGCCGAGGGACAGGCCGAAGCCGGTGAGGAAGGGCGCGAGGTCTGGCATGACGGCTTTCCTGCCGCGGGTGGCGGGTGTAGTCCAGTTCAGGATGCTAATGCTGATGAAGCGGAGCTAAGGATGCTGGACTATCCGCTGTTGGCCGCCCTTGCCGCCGTGGTGCGCGAGGGTGGTTTTGACCGGGCCGCGGCCGTGCTGGGCGTGACGCCCTCGGCCGTGTCGCAGCGCATCCGCGCGCTGGAAGAGCGGGTGGGCGCGACGCTGGTCGTGCGCAGCCAGCCGCCGGTGCCGACCGAGGCCGGAGCGCGGCTCTGCGCCCATGTCGAGCGCGTGCGTCTGCTGGAGAGTGAGCTGGCCGACCTGCCCGCGCTGGCGGGACCGGAGGAGGGGCCGGCGACGCTCCGGGTGGCGGTGAACGCGGATTCGCTCGGCAGCTGGTTCCTGCCCGCCGCGGCGCGCTTCTCGGCGGCCACGGGGGCACTCCTCGACCTTGTGCTGGAGGACGAGGAGCATACCGCGGCGCGCCTGCGCACGGGCGAGGTTCTCGCGGCCGTCACCGCCGATCCGACACCCGTGACCGGCTGCCGGACGCGCGCGCTCGGCGCCCTCCGCTACGTCGCCAGTGCGAGCCCCGCATTCCTAGCCCGGCATTTTCCCCAGGGGGTCAACCCCGCAGCCCTCGCGCGGGCGCCCGTCCTGCGGTTCGACCGCAAGGACGGGTTGCAGGCGCGCTGGGTGCGCCAGACGTTCGGGCACGAGCTGAAGGCGCCGACTCATTGGGTGCCTTCGACGCAGGGATTTCTCGATGCAAGCCTCGCGGGGCTCGGCTGGGCGCTGAACCCGCTGCCGCTGGCGGCGGGGCATCTCGCGGCGGGCCGCCTGGCCGAACTCGTGCCCGGGCGCCCTCTGGACGTTCCCCTGCACTGGCAGCACGCCCGACTGGGCGCGCGCCTTCTCGAGGCGCTGACAAGGGAGGTGGCGGCGGAAGCGCGTCGTCGCCTGTTCATGACCGCGTGAGGCAAGCCGGTCGGCTAATGCGAATTATGTTGTGTGATGAAGGCTGCGGCCTTCTCCCGCGGGGTCGGGTATGCGGGGGCGTTCTCCGTGCGGCAGGCAGAGGGCTTACCGCAGGCGCAGGCGCCATGACAGGTCGAGGCCCACCTGGCGGCTGTCGAAGAGATCCACGGTCGAGTCGGTCTGCACATATTGCACCGACAGGTCGAGCCGGGGCGTGATCTGCCGGAACAGGGCGAGCCCGAGGGTCCGATCCCTCTGCCCGATCCCGAAGACCTGCCCGCCCGAGGCGTGCGAGCCCCAGAGCGACAGGCCGGTGACGGCCCCGCCCATGCGCCAGCGCAGTTCGGCAAAGGCCTCCAGCCGCTCGACCGTCTGGTCCCTGACCGGACGTCCCAGATCCAGGCCGAAGCGGGTGGCGGCGCCGGACCAGACCGAATGCCATTCGAGGCCGACACGCGGCTGGCCCATGCCCGGCCTGCGACGCTCGCCCAGTTCCATGCGGATCTCGTGATAGCTGCCGGGGGCCGCGAACAGCCGCGAGACGGCCACGGACCCGTCGCGCTGTTCGGACTGGCTCAGGCTGCGGTCGCTCTCGGTCTGCCGCAGGCACAGGTCGAGGAAGGTCCAGCCCGTGACGTGATTGCCGCTGCAGAGCAGGAACCGCCGGTCGCGCCGCTCATAGCCGCTTTCGCGCGCGCGCGAGATGGCGCCGTCCAGTTCCGCCTGCAGGAACCGGCCCGTCCCCCAGGCAAGGCGCGCCTCGCTTTCGAACCGGAGGCCGGCCGTGGCGCCCGCGCGCGCGACATAGGCCGGGTCGATCTCAAGCCAGCCGCCGCCGAACTCGATCCGGCGGCGGCTCACGCCCCCGTTCAGGTTGGGCGACCAGCCGAGCGTCGGACGCAGCGAAGCCTCGGCCAGCACCCAGGCGAGGCCGGGGCCTTCGTGGTAGAAGCCCTGCGCGATCATGTCCGCCTTGAGCGATCGGATGCGCGCCATGGGGCTCGCCCCGTCGGCCAGCGCCCGGCCGTGGGCCAGGATCCGCAGCCGCTCGGACACGACCAGATCGCCGCTGCGCCCCAGCTTGTAGCTCTGGGCGCGCGCCTCGGCCACCCCGAGCATCAGGACAAGGATCCACGCCCCCAGCCACCCCCAGGGCGCGGCCCGGCACTTTCCCCGGACCATCAGCGGTAGTTGAGCTGGCTGCCCCAGAAGATCCCGTCGGATTTCAGTCGCTCGCCATCGGCGCTGAAGACCCCCGAGGTCGTCATCCTTTCGTTCAGCCGCTTGAGGCTGTCTTCGGTGCCGCTGATGCTGCCGCGCAGGTGGCCGCGGGCCGTCAGCGTCTCGCCTCCGACCCGCGCGGTCTGGGTGATGGCGCCGCCGAAGGTGCCGGTCACGATGTTGAAGGCCAGATCGTCGGCGAGGATCTGGGTCTCGATCTGCGACGTGTCGTTGACGCCCGTCCGCAGGTTGATCGCGGCCGTGCCCTTGTCGAAGTCGATGGTCAGGTTCTCGAGATCGCCCTTCCCGGTCAGGACCCCGCCGCCGTCCACGCTCGCATAGACCCGGAAGCTGCCCGTGCCGCGGAAGTAATACTTGCCGCTGCCGACCGGATTGCCGGCCTTGTCCACATTGTCGAAGGGCGCCTGGTCCGCGGTCAGGCGCAGGACCTTCACGACCTTGCCGCCGTCCTTGCCGCTCCCGTCCATCCGGGCGATGACCTCGACGAAGACCGAGTCGGGAAAGCCGTTCTCCGCCTCCTCGATCAGGCTGCGGTAGCCCGCGGGCGAGGCGGGATCGGCGTCGTCGAACTGGCCAAGCGCGTCGCGGTCGGCCTGTCTCGTGGCGTTGTCGATGCGGACCCGGCTGTAGCCGTTGTGGTCCGTGACGTAATTCTCGATTCCCTCGGTCACCACCTCGCGGCCGGGAAAGTTCGGCTCGGGCTGGCCGCCGCCGCTGCCGCCCCCACCGCCGCATGCGGCCAGGCTGCAGCAGACCGCCGCCCAGAGCGCGGCGCGCACCCCCCTGCGGGCCGCCGGTCGTTCGTCCGCCATCCTTGCCGAGATCATCTGAAATCCGTCCCTTCCGCCTTCGGATCGCCCCTGCCGCCGGCAGAGGCTCCGCCGGGGCCCGGCCATCTGGACCCCCGGACGGCTCCGGTTGCAAGCCGGCATGAGAATTTCCTGGCCGATCGTGGCGAACTTGCCGGCATGAGAAAGACGGCCCCCCGGCCCCGTCGCCGTTTTCCGGGCTTGCCGAGCGCGCCGCGGCCGGGTAACCCGCGCGCCCTGCCGCAGAGGAAGACCGCCATGAACGACACGCTCGCCCTCGACTTCGGCACCTCCAACTCGGCCGCGGCGGTGCTGGAGGAGGGTCGGCCCCGGCGGATCTGCCTCGCGGGCGAGGGCGAGACGCTGCCCACGGCGGTCTTCTTCCCCGCCGATGGCGGGCCGATGCGGATCGGGGCGGCCGCCGGCGCGGCGCTGGTCGCAGGCGACGAGGGCCGCTACATGCGCGCCCTGAAAAGCGTGCTCGGCGCGCCGCTCCTGCAGGAACCGCGCCTGATCGGCCGCCGGCGGCGCAGGCTGGCCGATGTGGTGACCGAATTTCTGGCCGAGGTGAAGCGGCGCGCCGAGGCCGAGGTCGGCCGTCCCCTGCCGCGCGTCCTGTCGGGCCGGCCGGTGCATTTCCACCCAGACCCCGACCGCGATGCCCGCGCCGAGGCCGATCTGCGCGCCTGCTACCGGGCCGCGGGCTTTGAGGAGGTGGCCTTCCTCTTCGAGCCCGAGGCGGCGGCGCTGGCCAGCCACGGCCTCGGCCGCGAGGGCGAGACCGGCCTGATCCTCGACATCGGGGGCGGCACCTCGGATTTCACGCTGTTTCAAGGCGAGGAGGGGCGCTGCCGGATCCTCGCCAGCTACGGGATCCGGCTGGGCGGCACTGACTTCGACCGCGCGATCTCACTTTCCCATGCCATGCCGCTTCTGGGCAGCGGCGGAGAACTGCGCCGCGAGTTCGGACCCGGCCGCCTGCCGATGCCGAACGACCTCTATCTCGATCTCGCCACATGGGAGAAGATCCCCTTCCTCTACACGCGCGAGACCCGTCAGGCCGTGGCCGGGCTCGCGAAGCGCGCGGTCGAGCCGGGCAAGCTCGGCCGTCTGGCCGAGGTGCTGGAGCATGAGTTGGGCCATGATCTCGCCTTTGCCGTCGAGCGCGGCAAGATCGACGCCAACGCCGGCCGCCCCGGCGCGATGATCCGCATGGGCCGGATCGAGCGCGGGCTCTATGCCGAGATCACCGGCGCCTCGCTGGACGCGGCCCTCGCCCGGCATCGGGACCTGATCCGCGACGCGGCGGCCGAGACCTGCCGGAAGGCCGGGGTCGCGCCGTCGGACGTGGCGGTGGTGATCCTCGTCGGCGGGTCGAGCCTGATGCGTCTGGTGGCCGAGGAGGCGCGCGCGCTCTGCCCCGCGGCCCGGATCGAGAGCGCCGAGGCCTTCACCGCCGTGGTGGACGGGCTGGCGCTGGCGACCGCCGGCCGCTAAGCGGGGTCGGCCGCGGGCCGCGCGGGACACCGGGCACAAAGCGCCGGCAGCACCAGAACGGCCGCGGATCGGGCGCCACGAGCAGCGCCCCCTTCCCCATCCGCATGCCAGGGCGAAAGCCGACACCGGCCTCCGGGATCCGTCCCGACATTTCGGGCGCCACCGTCACGACCGCCCCAGTCATTCGGGAAACCCGGCCGTGCATAATCGTGTGCCGGCGGTGAACCAATGGCGTTTCAGTCGGACGTGCGGACCGGGTGCCACCGTGCGGCATCGGCTGCCTGTCGGGCCGCAGGCGCCCAAGGGTCAGCGCCGGGACAGATAGTCGGCCGCGACATAGCCGGTCAGGCGCGGCGCCTCGACCAGCGAGACCCGGCACCAGCGTTGGCCCACCTCGGTCACGCACCCGTGGCGCACGAGGGCCGTGCCATCCGGCAGGCCGAGGAGAACACGATAGCCCAGCCCCGGCCCGGCGCGGAGCTTCAGAAGCTCGCCTCCCGCGCGTTCGACGGTGACCCGGCTGCCCATGCCGCCTGCGTCGCCAGCGCAACCGGCCACGAGCAGAATGGCTGCCAGCACGGGACGGAACATGTAACGCATGACGGACCCCCTTTGCCCGATCCGGCGGGCTGCGACCTGCATGTGGACGAGAAAGCCCCCCTCTGGCAAGGGTCGCCGCGCCCGGAGGGGCCGAAAGGCGATACCTCCAAAGAACCGTTGTCACGCAGGCCATCCGTGCCCTTCCATTGCGCAGGCCGGACCGGTTTGCCGGGATGCGCGGTTCGAGGGGGGGTTCAGCGATGGCCAGGACACGGGCAGCGGAGGTCGATCGGGACCGGCGGACCGAGGTTCTGCTCGAGCGGTTCGCCGAACATTATCCGATTTACCAATATGCCTTCGTGGAGTTCGTGGTGGACCATCTCACCGATCTCGCGCGCAGCTTCGAGGGCGATCTGCAGAAGATGCTCCTGCTGGCGGTGATCGGCCAGCGCCGGCTGCGGGCGATCCGCGAGGCCGGAGGCGACCCGCGCGCGGTTCCGGCCGAGCGGATGTCGGTCTCGGCCTCCCGGCTGGCCGATGTGACCGGGATCCCGCGCGAGTCGGTCCGGCGCAAGCTGGCGCGGATGGAGGAGCGGGGCTGGATCGCGCAGGCGGCGGACGGGGGATGGTTCATCCTCGCGGACGAAAGCGGGACGGACACGCGGGTGCGCCGCGACCTCGCCGAGGTGGATCTGAGGTCACGCCGCCGCGTCGCCCGACTCGTCGCCGATCTCGAGGCCCTGTGCGATCGCCCCGGCGGCTGAGGCGTCTCAAGGCCGCAGGGGTGCCCATTTTGGGCAGGTGCCCCCTCAGCGGTTGCCCGAAGCCGTGCTACCTCTTGACGCGCCAACCATCGTCATGTTCGGGGGAACGTCGGTATGTTCGACCCAGGTCTCTTCAGGCTGGATGGGCAGATTGCGCTGGTGACGGGCGCCGGAGCCGGCATCGGCCGCGGCATCGCCGAGATGTTCGCCGGCGCGGGCGCCTCGGTCGTGGTCAGCGATCTCAGGCAGGACACGGCCGGATCGGTCGCCACGGCGATCAGCGACGCCGGCGGCCAGGCGGTCGGGATCGCCTGCAACGTCACGCGCGAAGAGGATCTGGAGGCCGCGGTCCAGGCGGCGGTCGATCGGTTCGGCGGGCTCACGATCCTTGTCAACAACGCCGGGGGTGGCGGGCCGAAACCCTTCGACATGCCGATGGAGGAGTTCCGCTGGGCCTACGAGCTCAACGTCTTCGCCCCGTTCCGGCTGACACAGCTGGCCGTGCCGCACATGGAGGCCGCGGGCGGCGGTGCGGTGCTGAACATCTCGTCCATGTCGGGCGAGAACAGGAACCAGCGCATGGCCTCCTACGGGTCATCGAAGGCGGCGATCAGCCACCTGACCCGCAACATCGCCTTCGACCTCGGGCCGAAGAACATCCGCGTCAACGCCATCGCGCCGGGCGCGATCCGCACCGACGCGCTGGCCACCGTGCTCACGCCCGAGGTCGAGGCGGCGATGCTGAAGCACACGCCCCTCAAGCGGCTGGGCGTGCCCGCCGACATCGCCGCGGCCGCTCTCTACCTCTGCTCGCCCGCGGCGGCCTGGGTGAGCGGGCAGATCCTGACCGTCTCGGGCGGCGGCGTGCAGGAACTCGACTGACCCGGCCCTTACCCTTCCCATCCATCGCCGAGGACACGCCATGAGCTTCGACGCCTTTGCCGAATTCCGCATGGACGGCCACACGGTCATCATCACCGGCGGCGCGCAGAACATCGGCGCCGGGATCGCCCGGACGCTGTCGGGCGCGGGCGCCCGGGTCATGATCGCCGACCGGAACGGCGACATGGCCCACGAAACGGCCGCCAAAATCGCCCGCGAGACCGGGAACGACTGCCGCGGCATGGCCTGCGACGTGACGGACGCCGCGGACATCGATGTGGTGGTGAAGGAGACGGTCGCGGCCTTCGGCGGCATCTCGACGCTGGTCAACAACGTGGGCTGGGGCGGGCGGCAGCCGGACCCGGCCGCGATCCCCGAGGACGAATTCCTCACCTCCTACAAGCTGAACACGATCAGCGCCTACCGCATGAGCATGGCCTGCCTGCCCTGGCTCGAGAAGGCGAAGAACGCCTCGATCACCAATTCGGGCTCGTTCTCGTCGGCGGTGCCGGCCAGTGACATCCTCCCCTACGCGACGGCCAAGGCGGCGCTGAACCAGATGATGGTCTCGCTCGCGCACATGCTGGCCCGGCGGGTCCGCGTGAACTCGATCCTGATCGGGACGGTGATCACCGAGGGCTATGCCAGCGCCGGGATCACGCCCGAGATGCAGGAGCGGATGATGCATCCCGACAACCTGATCGGGCATCCCGGCCGGCCGCAGGACATTGCCAACGCCATGCTCTGGCTCTGCTCGCCCGCCGCCTCCTGGGTCAGCGGGCAGACGATCAACGTCCATGGCGGCGGCACCGTGGTGCGCCTGTTCGGGTCGTGAGGTGGGCCGTCGCGGCGGACCGACCCTCGCCGCGGCCTGCGCCCTTGTGCTGACGGGCGCCGCGGCGCTGACGCAGGACGCCGGGCCGGGCCAGTTCGGCCCCTCGGTCCTGCCCCTGCCCGAGGCCGCGGTGGGCCAGCCGATCCAGCGCGCATCCCGATGTGGCAACGCTCGATCTGAGCCTGCGCGGCAAGCTGGTGGTGCCGGTCGCCGTGCGGCTTCGAAATCCGGGATGCCCTTCGTGCTCGGCTCGGCCTGCGCCTCCACGGGCTTTGACGGCGGCGAGGCTCTGGCGAGCGCCGAGAGTGTCGGCAAGCCGGTCCACCCGTGGCGTCTGCTCGACGCCTTGGGGCGCGCCGTCGGGTTGGCGTGAACGGCCACCCTGCTCGCGCGCGGGATCTGGGCGGCGTTTGCGGCCGACTGTCTGCGGGGGGCCATTGGCGGAACGTCACGGCCCGACCCTTCGCGGTTGCCGCCGACCGATACCCCATGGATACTCTGCAAACAAAACGGGCGGCCATAGGCCGCCCGTCCATGTCGATCCGAAGATGGTTCGATCAGGCGAGAACGAGGTTC
>NZ_VDEK01000045.1:0-18812 GCF_007668225.1 Cereibacter sediminicola
ACAACATCGACTATGGCGAGAAGATCTGGGTCGACAACGGAACCGAGGAAGGCATAACGGCCTTCACCGACCGCGGCATCGAATGCCTGCAGGAACTCCTCGCCGACATCCGGACCTGGAATGGCGGAATCCTCGGGTTCCTGCGCGCCGAAAAGTGCGAACCCGACATCATCGAGCGCATCATGGCCGATGAGAAAAGCCGGTAAGTCAAGACGGCCCTCGGCGTCAGCTTACAAATCAACACCTGGATCGAGGATTACAACGAAAACCACCCGCACTCAGGGCTGAAAATGCGCTCGCCCCGCGAGTTCATCGCAGCCCAAACCGCAACCGCCTGAGTGTCCGGTGAAACGGGGGCAAAACCACCGACCACGGACCGAAGCATGCACCCGGGTCGATCTCAGTCTAAGGCCGCCGAACAGGGAGGCAGGTCACTTGCCCAAGGCAAAAAAAGCCGCCGTCCGGCGGCGCATCCCCATGCGCAAAACGGCTTGACCGGAACGGCCTCGTTACCGAAGTCTGGAGCCTGGTCTGAACATATTTCATAAAATACCTCAATTCATGATCTGTCGATGATGACGCGACAGCAGCAGGAGCCCCAGAAAAAGGATCAGAAGGCCAATAGAATATACATACAGGGGCGAAGCAAGACGTGCATCATATGTGCTGTAAAAACCTTCGCGCATCTTTGCAATGACATGCACCAGCGGGTTATACCAAAGGAGAGACCGGAATGGTTCGGGAACCGTGTCCAGCACGAAGAAGATCCCGGACAGAATGAACATCGGCCGGTTGAGGATGCTCCAGACCCGTTCCCAGACAGGAAAAACGCTGAACAGATAGCAATTGATCGTTCCGAGCGACAGGGCGAGAAGGGCAATCATCGAGAAGGCTTCGAATATGGCATAGAAGTCAATGCTGACATTGAGTCCGTATATGGTGATGATGCCGGTAAAGACTATCATGAACACTACGAGATTCGTGATTGTATTAAGAAGAAATCTGCTGGCAATCGCATCTATATAGTTCACCGCAGGATAGGCAAGCAGCGGTTTGGAAAAACGGATTGCGAGCCCGACTCGACTCGTCAGCGATGTGTAATAGGTGAACGGCAAAAATCCCGTCGCATAGAACAATGCAAAGTTGCTTCCGAGCGGGGGTGAGCGAAATGCAAAGGAAAATACGATGGTGAGCAGAAGCAGTCCTGCGACCGGCTCTGCCACCGCCCAGACATATCCGCCCGGGGAGCGGCCGTAGCTGGTCGCCATCTCCCGGAGCATGAGAGAGACGATCGACCGCACCCAGGTAAATCGACCCTGTGACAGAATTTCGTTCAACCGTGCCAAGAGCGCATTGTCTCCCCTGTTCCATCCGTCAGGCGGTGCACCTGCCGAGGGGCTTCATATCATCACTTGCATCCTGTAGTGTAGGGCTGGCATACCTTCGCCCGATGAATGAGCCAGATCCAGCGGGACCGCTTCCGTGAACGCTTCCAAGCCGACGGCACCGCAGGCAGCCGCTCCGATCAGCCCACAGCCCTCCGAAGCGGAACTGCGCTCCGGCGCAGCGCAGAATCCAGCGCCCGCGGTGGGCCCGGCCCCGTCGCAACCGTCGGCCGCCCCGAAGCCCGTCGAGGCCAAGGCTCCTCCCGAGGCGCCGCGGAAGGTTCCGGGTCCCGCACCCGCGACGAAGGCGCCCCCCAAGCCGGCCGCTCCGAAGAAACCGGCGCCCGCAGCGCCGGTGCGCATCCCCTCCGTGGCTTCGGCGGCAAGGGCCCGGCTGCGCCATCACGCGATCCTCGGGAGCTTTCTCGGGCTCGTGCTGGCCCCCACGCTGGCCGCCGCGCTCTATCTCTTCACCATCGCAGACGACCAGTACACATCCACAGTCGGCTTTGCCGTCCGCTCGGAAGATTCGGGATCCGCGCTCGATTTCCTCAGCGGCTTCGGTGGCCTCTCCGGCGTGCCCGCATCGGGCACTGCGTCCGACACCGATATTCTCTACCAGTTCATCCAGAGCCAGGAGCTCGTCCAGCGGATCAGCGATCAGCTGAAGCTGAAGGAGATCTATTCGAAGCCCAGCTTCGACCCGGTCTTCGCCTTCTCACCCGAGAATGAGATCGAGGATCTGGTCGACTACTGGAAGCGGATGGTCCGGATCAGCTACGACAGCACCACAGGTCTGATCGAGCTGCGCGTCCATGCCTTCGAGCCGAGGGATGCCCAGATCATCGCGCAGACGATTCTCGACGAGTCGACCCGGATGATCAACGAGCTGTCCGCAATCGCCCGTGCAGATGCCACGCGCTACGCCCGCGAAGAGCTCGACAAGGCGGTCGAAAGACTGCGCGAGCAGCGCGTCGCCGTCACCGAGTTCCGGTCGCGCACGCAGATCGTCGATCCTTCCGCCGACATCCAGGGCCAGATGGGCCTGCTCTACACCCTGCAGGAGCAACTCGCCGCCGCCAACATAGACATCAACCTCCTGCGCCAGACCACTCAGCCGAACGACCCCCGCATCGCCCAGAACGAGCGGCGCATCGCGGTCATCGAGGAGCTGATCCAGCGCGAACGCGAAAAGTTCGGCATGGGAGGCGGCACGGGTGGAAAGGCCAGCGACTATTCCACTCTTGTCGGGGAATATGAGCGTCTCACGGTGGATCGGGAGTTCGCCGAAAAATCCTACCTTGCCGCCCTCGCCAATTACGACGCGGCCCTCGCCGACGCCCAACGCAAGAACCGCTATCTCGCAGCCTATATCCGCCCCACCCTGGCGGAGAAGTCGCTCTATCCGCAGCGCGGGCTGCTGACGTTTCTGGCCGGCGGCTTCGCGCTGCTGCTCTGGTCAATCGGCCTTCTGGTCTATTACAGCGTGCGGGACCGGCGCTGACGGCAGCCGCGGGATTTCGTCGGGACGGGCCATGATCGAGCTGCGCAATGTCACGAAGACCTACGTCCTCAACGGGACGCACAGGACAGTCGCCCGCGATCTGTCCTTCACCTTTCCCACGGGCGAGAGCGTGGGGCTCCTGGGGCGGAACGGGGCAGGCAAGTCGAGTCTGCTGCGGATGATTGCCGGAACCTTGCTGCCCGACAGCGGCGAGATCGTCTCGACCGGCACGATCTCCTGGCCGGTTGGGTTCGCGGGCAGCTTCCATTCAGAGCTTACCGGGGCGCAGAACGTGCGCTTCGTCGCGCGCCTCTATGGCATCGATACCGAGGAGATGGTCGAGTTCGTGCGCGACTTCGCCGAGATCGGCCAGCACTTTCATCTGCCGGTGCGCAGCTATTCTTCGGGCATGCGCTCGAGGCTCGCCTTCGGGGTCTCGATGGCCGTGCCCTTCGAGACCTATCTCATCGACGAGGTGACCGCCGTGGGCGATGCGGCCTTCAACGCCAAAAGCAATGCGGTGCTGAGGAACCGGCTTGAAACGAGCGGCGCCATCATCGTCTCGCACTCCATGTCGCTGCTGAAGAAGCTCTGCAAGTCGGGCGCCGTGCTGCATGACGGGCAGCTCTTCTATTACGAGGAGATCGGCAAGGCGGTGGAGCACCATGAACACATGATGAAGGGCATTCTGCCGCCCTGGATGGAGAAGGACGTGTCGGAATGACCTGCCGGCCGGGGCAGGGCGGGGCGGCGATCCGCCCCTTGCGGACGCGGCAGGGAGAACGGCCCACCTGCACCCTCCCGGACAGCTGACGGGGCCGCCGGTCGCTCGGGCATGCGGAAGGGCACTTTCTTGTCGGCCAGCATGGCCGGCGGGCACTTGGCGTACGCTCCTCCCACGGCCTCTTCATTCTTTCCTTCTAGCCTCTCGGCCAATCGTGCCGAAGGGGTTCCCATGTCCGATACGTCGCCCGTCCTGTCGCTTCCCTACATCCTGCCGTCCCAGGCGCAGAAGCATGTGACCCATAACGAGGCGCTGCGGCTGCTCGATGCGCTGGTGCAGCCGGCGGTGCTCGACCGGGACCGCACGGCCCCGCCGGCGGCCCCGGCAGAGGGCGCGCGGCATCTGGTGGCGGCCGACGCCACCGGCCCCTGGGCGGGACATGCGGGGGAACTGGCGGTCTGGGACGCGGAGGCGGCCCTCTGGCGCTTTCTCGCGCCGCGGCCGGGCTGGCAGACCTTCGTCCTGGCCGAAGGGGCGGGGCTCGTCTTCACCTCGGCCGCGGGCTGGCAGGTGCTGGGCCGGCTCGTGCCGGAATTCGCCTCGCTCGGCATCGCCACCGCCGCGGACGAGACCAACCGGCTGGCCGTCGCCTCTCCGGCGACGCTCCTCACCCATGACGGGGCGGGGCACCAGCTCAAGATCAACAAGGCGCTGGCCGGGGATACGGCAAGCCTTCTCTTCCAGACCGGCTGGTCGGGGCGGGCCGAGATGGGCCTGGCGGGCGAGGATGATTTCATCGTGAAGGTGAGCCCTGACGGCGAGACCTTCCGCACCGCCCTGCGGGTGGAGCGGGCCAGCGGCCGGGTGGCGCTGCCGCAGGGGCTGAGCGTGGCGGGCAGCGTCACCGGGACAGCGGTGCAGGCCTCGCCCGCGGACGGGACCGCAGGCCGGCTGATGGCGGTGGGCGCCTTCGGGCTGGGCGGCATGGCGCCGCTCATCGGCAACAGCGCGGTGACCGACGGCTCGATCGTGCCGGGCTTTTATGGCTACGACAGCACCCAGGGCAGCAGCGGAGGCCCCTCGGGCGTGCGGTCGGGCATCCTCCTCCACCAGCGGCGCGCGACGGGAAGTGAGGTCCAGCTCTTCCTCGTCGAGGGCACGAGCGGTGCGGGGGCCGTCGCCGGCATCCTCTTCTCGCGCGCCCGCTCGGGCGGCGCCTGGAGCGGCTGGTTCGCCGGCGGGATCGTCCAGAGCGCGAGCAACGGCAACGGCCGCTACATCCGCCACCAGGACGGGACCCAGACCTGCTGGCAGACCGTCGGCACCTCGGCCTCGGCCGACGTGTCCGTCACCTTCCCGGCGGCCTTCTCGACCACGACGGGGCTGGTGACCACGCTCGGGGTGACAAGCGCCGCCGCCACCGCAATCAGCCCCCGGCTGACCTCGCGCACCGCGACCGGAGCCACCCTGTCGGCCTGCAGCGGCACGAACGAGCGGGTGGCGGCGCAGGTCGATCTGATCTCGATGGGCCGCTGGTACTGAACGGATCGACAAGTCCGAAGTTGCCGCCATGGCTGACCGTCGCATTCCAGTGCGTACCGAAATCCAAGCGGCTGCCATACTGGCCGTGTGGACGGCCGCCGACGTTGGTCCGTCACGGTGCCGGGCCTGCGCGCGAGATCCAGACCGGGATCGGCCCCCTTCCGGTCCAGCGGCCCAAGGTCCGCGACCGCGCCAATGTGCCGACAGAGGAGAAGATCCGGTTCAATTCCAGAATCTTGCCGAAGTGGGCGCGGCGGTCGAAGAGCCTCGACGCGCTCCTGCCGGCGCTCTACCTCCGCGGCCTCTCCACGGGGGACGTGCAGGAAGCCTTGGCGGCCAAGCGCGCCGTCTGGTCCGAGAAGTGGCTGACCAGCCCGCTCGTACTCCATGCGGACAGTGGCAGTCCGATGAAGCCGGTCTTATGATCTCTCGCCGTCCGAGATCGAGGGATGGGTCGAGGATGCCAGCGGAGGATGGAAAATGCATTCCGCGCCAACCCGCTCGACATCCGCGAGCAGTACGAGAAGCAGCTGAAGGACCTTCAGGAAGCTTACGGCGCGGCGATGCTGGAAGCTGCAGGCCAGAAGAAAGCTGGCAGCCCTCATGGAGCGGGAGGACGGCAATTGATCCGGACGCTCCCTGAGGGCCTTCTGGCGGATGGCCTCCGCGTGCCGCTGACCAAGCTCTGCGCGTGGTTCGGCGTGCCGCGGCGGACTGTGTACTACAAGCCGACCAAGGCCGCGCCGAAGGTGGATCCGCGCTTCGCCGAGCCGATCAAGGCCTTGATCGAGAAGGAACCCTCGTTCGGCTACCGCACCGTAGCCTGGCTTCTGGGCTTCAACAGTGAGGCCCCGAACGCCACTGGTCCGTGTGAGCGGGCCGAACGACCGTCCAGCGGGTCTTCCAGATCAAGGGCTGGCAAGTTCGCAAGCGCCCGATCGGGATGCGACCCAGGATCGAGGCGGTACCCTCGGTGGCGACAGCTCCCAACGAGCGCGGGTCCACGGACCTCTGCCGGGTCTGGGCCGGCCGCGACGGCTGGGCCACGCTCGCTCTGGTGATCGACTGCCACACCCGCGAGCTTCTCGGCTGGCACCTGTCGCGCTCGGGCAAGGCTTCGACGGCCGCGAGCGCCCTCGAGCACGCGCTGATCAACCGGTTCGGTATAGCCTCGCGGCCGCCTGATCGCGTTGTTCAGGCTGAACTACTTCCCCGAATAATCGCGATACCAGGCGACGAAGCGCGCGATGCCTTCGCGCACGTCGGTCTGCGGGCGGTAGCCGGTGAGGCGCTGGAGAAGCCCGGCATCGGCCCAGGTCGCCGGCACGTCGCCCACCTGCATCGGCATGAAGTTGCGGATCGCGCGGCGGCCGAGGCTCTCCTCGATGGCCTCGATGAAATCCAGCAGCCGCACCTTGTCGGAATTGCCGATGTTGACGATGCGGAAGGGGGCCGCGGGCGAGAGGCTGTCGCCCTCGACCGCCGTCTCGGGGCCTCCGGGCACGGCCTCGATCAGGAGGCGGATCGCGCGGACGAGATCGTCCACATAGGTGAAGTCGCGCCACATCTCGCCGTGGTTGTAGATGTCGATCGGCCGGCCGTCGAGGATCGCGTCCACGAACCGGAAGAGCGCAAGGTCCGGCCGCCCCCAGGGGCCGTAGACGGTGAAGAAGCGGAACATCGTGACCGGCACGCCATGCACATGCGCCCAGGCGTGGCCCATGCTCTCGTTCGCCTTCTTGGTGGCGGCATAGATGGTGAGCTGGTGGTCGGCCTTGTCGGTCTCGCGGAAGGGCATCTCCTCGTTCGCGCCATAGACCGACGAGGTCGAGGCCATCATCAGGTGGGCCACCTTCAGCCGTCGCGCGGCCTCCATCACGCTGAAGGTGCCGATCACGTTGGCATCGAGATAGGCGCGCGGGTTCTCGACCGAGTAGCGCACGCCGGCCTGGGCCGCGAGATGGACGATCACCTCGGGGGCGAAGTCATCGGCCACCCGGTCGAACAGCGCCTGATCCTCGAGCATGCCCTCGGTCGCCGAGAAATTCGGGTCCTGCAGCAGCATCGCATGGCGGCGGCGCTTCAGGGCCACGTCGTAATAGTCGGTCATCCCGTCGTAGCCGTGGACGCGGAAGCCCTCGGCCAGCAGCAGCCGCGCGAGATGGTAACCGATGAAGCCGGCCGTGCCGGTGATGAGGATGCGTCTCACGAAGACCTCTCTTGCCGAAGGACCGTTCGGGCGCGACCATAGCGACGGCCGGCCGGCTTCGGAAGCCCGCCCGACGCTCGGAGGGCCCGCGGTCAGAGCCGGTCGGCCAGCAGATGCTGCGCCACGGCGCCCGCGCGGTAGCCCAGCCCCTTCGCCCACCGCAGCGGGACGGCGCGCGCCTCGCTGACCGGCAGCGGCAGGGCCTCGGCCGGCAGCTCGCCCAGCACATGGGCGGCGATCGCCTTGCCGAAGACGGTGCCCGGCCCGATGCCGCGGCCGTTGTAGCCGCTGATCGAGATCGCCTGCGGACCGGGCAGGTGCAGCCGGGGCAGATGGTCCGGCGTGAGGCCGATGCGGCCGAACCAGTGCTCATCGAAGCCGATGCCCCGAAGCTGCGGGAAGATCCGGTGCATCGCCCGCAGCGCCCAGTCGCGGTGCACCGCGAACTCCGGCCGGGTGAGCTGGCCGACCGAGCCGAACACCAGCCGCCCCGCCGCATCGGGCCGGAACGAGGACAGGACCTGCCGGGTGTCCCAGCAGCCCTCGCGCCCGGGCAGGATGGTGGCGCGGATCGCCTCGGGCAGGGGCGGCGTCGCCATGTTGAAATAGGGCAGGATCACCTGCTCGCGGCGCAGTCCCTCCTGCCCCGCCGAGCTGTAGGCGTCGGTGGCCAGCACCAGCCATGGCGCGCGCACCCGGCCGCCGGGGGTGGTGGCCACCCAGTCCGGCCCCTGGCGTGAGATCCCGGTCACCGGGCTCTGGCCGTGGATCCGCGCGCCCGCCCGCAGCGCGGCACGGGCGAGCCCGCGGACATAGGCCAGCGGCTGGAGGGTGCCCGCGCGGCGATCCAGCAGCGCGCCGGCATAGCTGCCCCCGCCCAGCCTCTGCCGTGTCTCGGCCGCGTCGAGCAGCGTCACCGGCGCGCCGCGCCGTCCCCATTGCCGGGCGCGCTCGGCCAGTTCGGCCAGCCCGGCCGGGCCCACGGCGCAGTGGAGCGTCCCGTTCGGCACCGCCTCGCAGTCGATGCCATGGCGGCGGACCAGCGCGAAGACCTCGGCCGGCGCCCCTCCCAGCAGATCGAGAAGCCGCGGCCCGTGCAGGGGACCGAGCACCCGCGGCATCTCGTCGGGCATGGTCCAGAGGCCCGCGTTCACCAGCCCGACGTTGCGTCCCGAGGCGCCGAACCCCACCTCGACCGCCTCGAGCAGGATCACCCTGCGCCCGGCCTCGGCCAGATGCAGCGCGGCCGAGATCCCGGTGAAGCCGCCGCCCACCACCACCACATCCGCCTCGGCCGGGCCTGCAAGCGGGGGTGTCGCGGGCATCGGAGGGGCGGTCTTTTCCCAAAGGCCGTGGGATCGGGGATCGTTCAGCATGATGCGCTCCGGCTGGTCGTGCGGCAGGGCCGCCTTGCCGGACCATGCCGAAGCGGGCCCCTGTCGCCAAGGCCTTGCCGCAGGAGACGCCGGCCCTCCGGCGGCGGCCGAGCGCCAGAGGCCCCGAGCCCGACGAGTCGGAGGCGCGCAGGCCGTGGCGCGGCGCGCGCGTGCCCCGCACCTTCGGTGGTCGCGTTGGCCCCGGCCCGCGCTGCGACAAAGCGTCTTTGGCGGGGCCCGCCGGGGTCCGGCCCGCTGCCCGTCGGGATCGGCGCCTCGGGCCCCGGCATCCGGCCGGACCTCTTGTCGCAGGTGAGGCGCAACCTTCTGGTGAACAATGATTTATTCCCGCCTCCCCTCCGGTGGGGGGCCATGGTGTGCGCCCCCGGATCGGGATCGGCCGCCGAACGGCGCCCGCAGGCGCGCAGAACGGAGGGCGGGTAGAGGGGCGTTCTTAGATTTTTCTGAAGTCGCTTTGGGGAATTTGAAATATTCATGAAATCCATCCTGACGCACTTTCCGCCGCGACAAGGCAGGGAGGAGCCATGACGATCGAGCTTGAGGATCTGGGGCTGAACCCCGAACTCGCGGACGTGATGCAGCGGCTGGCACGGGTGGGAGGACGGATCGCGCGCCTCATCTCGCGCAACGGGCTCGAGACCGACCTGGCGGCGGGCGTGGGCACCAATGCCGGAGGCGATGGCCAGAAGGCGCTCGACGTCATCGCGGACGACGCCTTCCGCGAGGCGCTCGCAGGGTCGGCGGTGGCCCATTACGCCTCGGAAGAGCAGGACGAGGTGGTGACGCTGGGCGAGGGCGCGCTCGCGCTTGCCATCGACCCGCTCGACGGCTCGTCCAACATTGACGTGAATGTCTCGATCGGCACGATCTTCTCGATCTTTCCGGCCGCCGAAAGCCCCGAGGCGAGTTTCCTGCGCCCCGGCACCGAGCAGATCGCGGCCGGCTACATCATCTACGGGCCGCAATGCGCGCTGGTCTGCAGCTTCGGGCGGGGGGTGCATCACTGGGTGCTCGACCTCGAGGCGGGGATCTTCCGGCGCATGGCCGACATCCGGCCGCTGCCGGCGGAAACCTCGGAATTCGCGATCAACGCCTCGAACTACCGCCACTGGCCGAAGCCGGTCCGCGCCTTCATCGACGATCTGATGGCCGGCGCCGACGGGCCGCGGGGCAAGAACTTCAACATGCGCTGGATCGCCTCGCTGGTGGCCGAGACGCACCGCATCCTGATGCGGGGCGGGGTGTTCCTCTATCCGGGCGACGACCGCCGGGGATACGAGCGCGGCCGCCTGCGCCATGTCTATGAATGCGCCCCCATCGCCTTCCTCATCACCCAGGCGGGCGGCAGCGCCAGCGACGGCTGCGACCCGATCCTGACGGCCCTGCCCGACCGGCTCCATGCCCGCACCCCCTTCGTCTTCGGCTGCGCGGGCAAGGTCGCCTGCGTCGCCGCCTATCACGATCTGCCGGGCCAGGAGACATCGGCGCTCTTCGGCACGCGCGGCCTGTTCCGGAGTTAAGAGTGTCGAAAAAGTTTCCCATCATTTCCGTGGTCGGCTCGTCGGGCGCCGGCACCTCGACCGTGAAGAACACCTTCGAGCAGATCTTCCGGCGCGAGGGGGTGAAGTCGGTCTCGATCGAGGGCGACGCCTTCCACCGCTACAACCGCGCCGACATGAAGGCCGAACTCGAGCGCCGCTATGCGGCGGGGGACGCGACCTTCTCGCATTTCTCCTACGAGGCCAACGAGCTGAAGGATCTGGAGCGGGTGTTCCGCGAATATGGCGAGACGGGGCGCGGGCGCACCCGCCACTATGTCCATGACGCCAACGAATCCGAACGCTACGGCGTGCCGCCCGGCCATTTCACCGATTGGGCGCCCTTCGAGGAGGATACGGACCTTCTCTTCTACGAGGGGCTGCACGGCTGCGTGGTCAATGACGAGGTCAACCTCGTGCAGCACGCCGACCTCAAGCTGGGGGTGGTGCCGGTCATCAACCTCGAATGGATCCAGAAGATCCACCGCGACCGGGCGCAGCGCGGCTACACGACCGAGGCCGTCACCGACGTGATCCTGCGCCGGATGCACGCCTACGTCCATTGCATCGTGCCGCAATTCTCCGAGACGGACATCAACTTCCAGCGCGTTCCGGTGGTGGACACCTCGAACCCGTTCATCGCGCGCTGGATCCCCACGCCGGACGAGAGCCTGATCGTGATCCGGTTCAAGAACCCGCGCGGGATCGACTTCCCCTATCTCACCTCGATGATCGCGGGCTCGTGGATGAGCCGGGCGAACTCCATCGTGGTGCCGGGCAACAAGCAGGATCTGGCGATGCAGCTGATCCTGACGCCGCTGATCGAGCGGATGGTGCGCGAGGCGCGCCGCGCGCGGGCCTGAGGCGCGCAGAAGGCGCCCGGCCGCGGCCGGGCCGGGAACGGCAGAGCGAAGGAGGCGTGCCATGAAGGATATCGAGGTCTCGCAGGAGACGCGGATGGCCCATGCCATCCGGGCGCTGGCGATGGATGCGGTCGAGAAGGCGAAGTCGGGCCATCCCGGCATGCCGATGGGCATGGCCGACGTGGCCACCGTCCTCTTCAACCGCTTCATGACCATCGACCCGGCGGCGCCGAAATGGCCCGACCGCGACCGCTTCGTGCTCTCGGCCGGGCATGGCTCGATGCTGCTCTATGCGATCCACCACCTGCTGGGTTACGCCGACATGGACATGGACCAGATCCGGTCCTTCCGCCAGCTCGGCGCGCGGACGGCGGGGCACCCGGAATATGGCCACGCCGACGGGATCGAGGTGACGACCGGCCCGCTGGGTCAGGGGATCGCAACCGCCGTCGGCATGGCGCTGGCCGAGCGCATGAAGGCCGCCCGCTACGGCGAGGCGCTGGTCGATCATTACACCTATGTCATCGCGGGCGACGGCTGCCTGATGGAGGGCATCTCCCACGAGGCGATCGACATGGCGGGGCATCTGGGTCTTGGCCGGCTGATCGTGCTCTGGGACGACAACCGCATCACCATCGACGGCGACACGGCGATCTCGACCTCGACCGACCAGATGGCGCGCTTTGCCGCCGCGGGCTGGCATGTGCTGGCCTGCGACGGCCACGCGCCCGAGGAGATCGCGGCCGCGATCGAGGCCGCGCGGCGCGACCCGCGCCCCTCGATGATCGCCTGCCGGACGGTGATCGGCTTCGGCGCGCCGAACAAGCAGGGCGGTCATGACGTCCACGGCGCGCCGCTCGGCGCCGAGGAGATCGCCGCGGCCCGCGCCTTCCTCGGCTGGGAGCACGCGCCCTTCGAGATCCCCGCCGACCTCTACGCCGCCTGGCACGGGATCGCCCAACGCGGCGCGGCCGCGCGGACGGCCTGGGAAGCACGCCTCGCCGCCAGCCCCGCGCGCGCGGCCTTCGAGGCGGCCGAGGCGGGCGACACCTCCGCACTTCCGCCCGCCATCGCCGCCTACAAGGCAAAGCTCTCGGCAGAGAAGCCCAAGGTCGCGACCCGCAAGGCCTCCGAGATGGCGCTCGAGGTGGTGAACGCGGCGCTGCCCTTCTCGGTCGGCGGCTCGGCGGATCTGACGGGCTCGAACCTCACCCGCTCGAAGGGGATGGTCTCGGTGACGCCGGGCGCCTTTGGCGGCAGCTACATCCACTACGGCATCCGCGAGCACGGCATGGCGGCCGCGATGAACGGCATCGCGCTGCACGGCGGCCTGCGCCCCTACGGGGGGACCTTCATGGCCTTCGCCGACTACTGCCGGCCCTCGATCCGGCTCTCGGCGCTGATGGGCGTGCCGGTGACCTATGTCATGACGCATGACTCCATCGGCCTCGGCGAGGACGGACCGACCCACCAGCCGGTCGAGCATCTGGCGAGCCTGCGCGCCATCCCGAACCTGACGGTGATCCGGCCCGCCGATGCGGTCGAGACCGCCGAGGCCTGGGAAATCGCCATGACCTCGACCGCGACGCCGACGCTTCTGGTGCTGTCGCGCCAGAACCTGCCCACGGTGCGCACCGAACAGGGCGACGAGAACCTGACCGCCCGCGGCGCCTATCTGCTGCGCGATCCGGCGAACCGTCAGGTGACGCTGATCGCCACCGGCTCGGAGCTGGAACTGGCCCTCGCCGCCGCCGACCGGCTGGCCGAGGAGGGAATCGCCGCCGCCGTGGTCTCGGCGCCCGCGTTCGAGCTGTTCGCCGCCCAGCCGGCCGACTACCGGGCGAAGGTCCTGGGCACCGCGCCGCGCGTGGGCTGCGAGGCGGCGCTGCGGCAGGGCTGGGATCTGTTCCTCGGGCCGCAGGACGGCTTCGTGGGCATGACGGGCTTTGGCGCCTCGGCGCCCGCGCCCGCGCTTTACCAGCACTTCAACATCACGGCCGACGCGATCGTCGCCGAAGCCAGGAACCGGATCTGAGGGAAGAGGAATGACAGTCAAGGTTGCCATCAACGGCTTCGGCCGCATCGGCCGCAACGTGCTGCGGGCCATCGTGGAATCGGGGCGCACCGACATCGAGGTGGTCGCGATCAACGACCTGGGGCCGGTCGAGACCAACGCGCATCTCTTGCGCTTCGACAGCGTGCACGGCCGCTTCCCGGCCACCGTCACCACCGGCGAGGACTGGATCGACGTGGGCCGCGGCCCGATCAAGGTGACGGCGATCCGCAACCCGGCCGAGCTGCCCTGGGCGGACGTGGATGTGGCGATGGAATGCACCGGCATCTTCACCACGAAGGAGAAGGCCGCGGCGCATCTGCAGAACGGCTCGAAGCGGGTGCTGGTCTCGGCGCCCTGCGACGGCGCGGACAAGACCATCGTCTTTGGCGTGAACCACGCCACGCTGACGGCCGAGGACATGGTGGTCTCGAACGCGTCGTGCACCACGAACTGCCTCTCGCCGGTGGCCAAGGCGCTCAACGACGCGATCGGGATCGCCAAGGGCTTCATGACCACGATCCACAGCTACACCGGCGACCAGCCGACGCTGGACACGATGCACAAGGATCTCTACCGGGCGCGGGCCGCGGCGCTCTCCATGATCCCGACCTCGACCGGGGCCGCCAAGGCCGTGGGCCTCGTGCTGCCGGAACTCAAGGGCAAGCTCGACGGTGTCGCGATCCGGGTGCCGACGCCGAACGTCTCGGTGGTGGATCTGGTGTTCGAGGCCGCCCGCGACACGACGGTCGAGGAGGTCAACGCCGCCATCGAGGCCGCGGCCGACGGCCCGCTGAAGGGCGTGCTGGGCTACACGAAACAGCCCAACGTCTCGTCGGACTTCAACCACGACCCGCACTCGTCGGTCTTCCACATGGACCAGACCAAGGTGATGGAGGGCCGGATGGTCCGCATCCTCAGCTGGTACGACAACGAATGGGGCTTCTCGAACCGGATGGCCGACACCGCCGTGGCGATGGGCCGGCTTCTCTGACCGCGGCGCGGGGGCCAGCCTCCCGCCCCTTCCGCTTTCCCGAGCCGGACGTTCCGGCGCGCTGTTTTCAAGGTACTCCCTCATGGCACTGATCACGCTTCGCCAGCTTCTCGACCACGCCGCCGAACATGGCTACGGCGTCCCCGCCTTCAACATCAACAACATGGAACAGGGCCTCGCGATCATGGAGGCCGCGCGCGCCTGTGACGCGCCGGTCATCATCCAGGCCAGCCGCGGCGCGCGCGGCTATGCCAACGACATCATGCTGGCCAAGATGATCGAGGCGCTGGCCGCGATCTATCCCGAGATCCCGCTCTGCATGCACCAGGACCACGGCAACGACGAAGCCACCTGCATGACCGCGATCCGTCACGGCTTCACCTCGGTGATGATGGACGGCTCGCTCAAGGCCGATGCCAAGACGCCCGCGGACTATGACTACAACGTGGACATCACCGAGCGGGTGAGCCGGATGGCGCACTGGGTGGGCGCCTCGGTCGAGGGGGAGCTGGGCGTTCTGGGCAGCCTCGAGACCGGCGAGAGCGAGGCCGAGGACGGCCATGGCGCGGAAGGCAAGCTCGATCACAGCCAGCTGCTGACCGACCCGGATCAGGCGGTGGATTTCGTGAAGAAGACCCAGGTCGATGCGCTGGCCATCGCCTGCGGCACCTCGCACGGCGCCTACAAGTTCAGCCGCAAGCCCGACGGCGAGATCCTCGCCATGTCGGTGATCGAGGCGATCCACAGGAAGCTGCCCGACACCCACCTCGTGATGCACGGCTCGTCCTCGGTCCCGCAGGAGCTGCAGGACATCATCAACGAGTTCGGCGGCGCCATGCCCCAGACCTTCGGCGTCCCGGTCGAGGAGATCGTGCGCGGCATCAGGATGGGCGTGCGCAAGGTCAACATCGACACCGACTGCCGCATGGCGATGACCGGCCAGTTCCGCCGCATCGCACAGCAGAATCCCTCCGAGTTCGACCCGCGCAAGTTCCTCAAGCCCGCGATGGACGCGATGCGCGACCTCTGCAAGCTGCGCCTCGAGGCCTTCGGCACCGCGGGCAATGCCGGGAAGATCAAGGTCATCCCGATGGACGATATGGCGAAGCGCTATGCCAGCGGTTCGCTTGCCCCCAAGACCGCCTGAACCGCCTCGTGTGAAAGGATACGATCATGGACCAGTCCAACCGCTACGCCCGGCTTGACCTCAAGGAAGCCGATCTGATCGCCGGCGGCCGTCATGTGCTCTGCGCCTATGTCATGAAGCCGAAGGCCGGCTACGGCTACCTCGAGACGGCCGCGCATTTCGCCGCCGAAAGCTCGACCGGCACCAACGTCGAGGTCTCGACGACCGACGATTTCACCCGCGGCGTCGATGCGCTGGTCTATGAGATCGACGAGGCGCGCGAGCTGATGAAGATCGCCTATCCGGTCGAGCTGTTCGACCGCAACATCATCGACGGGCGGGCGATGCTCTGCTCGTTCCTGACGCTGACGATCGGCAACAACCAGGGCATGGGCGACGTCGAATACGCCAAGATGCACGACTTCTACGTGCCGCCCTGCTACCTGCGCCTGTTCGACGGCCCCTCGATGAACATCGCCGACATGTGGCGCGTGCTGGGGCGCAGCGTGACCGACGGCGGCATGGTCGTGGGCACCATCATCAAGCCGAAGCTCGGGCTGCGGCCCAAGCCCTTCGCGGACGCCTGCTACGAATTCTGGCTCGGCGGCGACTTCATCAAGAACGACGAGCCGCAGGGCAACCAGACCTTCGCGCCGCTGAAGGAGACGATCCGTCTGGTCGCCGATGCGATGAAGCGCGCGCAGGACGAGACCGGCGAGGCCAAGCTCTTCTCGGCCAACATCACCGCCGACGACCATTACGAGATGGTGGCGCGCGGGGAGTACATCCTCGAGACCTTCGGCGAGAACGCCGACCATGTGGCCTTCCTGGTGGATGGCTATGTGACGGGTCCCGCGGCCATCACCACCGCGCGGCGCCAGTTCCCGCGGCAGTTCCTGCACTACCACCGCGCGGGCCACGGCGCCGTGACCTCGCCGCAGTCGATGCGCGGCTACACGGCCTTCGTGCTCTCGAAGATGTCGCGTCTGCAGGGCGCCTCCGGCATCCACACCGGCACGATGGGCTTTGGCAAGATGGAGGGCGAGGCCGCCGACAGGATCATGGCCTTCATGCTGACCGACGATGCGGCCCAGGGGCCCTTCTACCCGCAGGACTGGCTGGGGATGAAGGCCACGACGCCGATCATCTCGGGGGGCATGAACGCGCTCAGGCTGCCGGGCTTCTTCGACAACCTTGGCCATTCGAACGTGATCCAGACCTCGGGCGGCGGGGCCTTCGGCCATCTCGACGGCGGCACGGCGGGCGCGAAGTCGCTGCGCCAGGCGCATGACGCCTGGAAGGCGGGCGTGGATCTCGTCACCTATGCCCGCGAGCATCGCGAACTGGCCCGCGCCTTCGAAAGCTTCCCCGCCGATGCCGACCGGTTCCACCCCGGCTGGCGCGAGAAGCTGCAGCTCGCCGGCGCGGCCTGAGGCCCTTCGCCCGCGCCCCGTCTCGCCGGGCGCGCGGGCCCTCTGGCATCCCCGACCCGGACGGCCGTGCCTTGCGCTGCATCAAGGCGGGCTCCTCAATCCATGCGTCAATGTGAATGTATGGAGGAGGACCGGACATGACGCAGAGGGGAACGGGGTTCACGCGGCGCGGGCTCATGGGGCTGGGGGCCGCAGGGCTCGCCCTGGCGGCCTCGGCCCCGGGACCGGCACGGGCCGAGAAGGTCAGGACCCCGGTGCGGATCCTGATCCTCGGCGCGGGCGCGGCGGGGACGACCTTCGCCAACCGGATGGTCGAGCGGCTGGAGGGGGCCGAGGTCACCCTGCTCGACGACCGGCTGCAGCATTTCTACCAGCCGGGCTTGTCGCTGATCGGGGCCGGGCTGAAGCCTGCGCGCTACGCCGTCAGCCCCACCGGAGAATGGCTGCCCGCGGGCGTCCGCTGGATCAAGGAGAAGGCGGCCGAGATCGACCCGGTGGCCAAGGCCGTCACCACGGCCAGGGGCACGCGCCTTGCCTATGACTACCTGATCGTGGCCACGGGGCTCGTGCTGGACTACGGCGCGATCGAGGGCTTTTCGCCCGAGATGATCGGCACGGGCGGCATCGGCTCGGTCTATGCCGGCCCCGACGCCGCCGCCCGCACCTGGACCGCCGCCGCGCGTTTTGCCGAAGAGGGCGGCCAGGGCCTCTTCACCCGCCCCGCGACCGAGATGAAATGCGCGGGCGCGCCGCTCAAGCACACGTTCCTGATCGACGACATCGCCCGCAGCCGCGGCGGCCGCCCGAAGGCCGAGTTCACCTATTTCTCGAACAACGAGACGCTCTTCTCGGTGCCGATCGTGCATGAAAAGCTGCGGATGCTGTTCGGCAACCGCGGGATCGCCACCGCCCCCTCGCATGTGCTGAGTGCGATCGAGCCGGGCCAGCGGCGCGCCTTCTTCCGCACCCCCGAGGGCCTGGTCGAGCGGCCCTACGACTACATCCACGTCATCCCGCCGATGCGCGCCCCCGAGGTGGTGCGGAACTCGCCCCTGCCCTGGGCCGACAAGTGGACGGATCAGGGCTGGGTCGAGGTGGACATGGCCACCCTGCGCCACTGCCGCTTCCCCGAGGTCTTCGCGATCGGCGACGTGGCGGGCGTGCCCAAGGGCAAGACCGCGGCCTCGGTCAAGTGGCAGGTGCCGGTGGTCGAGGATCACCTGATCGCCGCGATCGAGGGACGCGAGGGCACGGCCAGCTACAACGGCTACACCTCGTGCCCGATGATCACCCGCGTCGGCCGCGCCATGCTGATCGAGTTCGACTACCAGAACAACCTGGTGGAAAGCTTCCCCGGCCTCGTGGCCCCGCTCGAGGAGCTCTGGATCTCGTGGCTGATGAAGGAGATCGCCCTGAAAGCCACCTACAACGCCATGCTGCGCGGCCGCGCCTGAGGAGAACCCATGCAGACCTTCAGCTTCCTGACCCTTCTGGCCGTCTTCGAGGAGATGTTCGGCCGCGGCCTGTTCTGGACGATGATGGCGCTGTCGGCGATCTTCGGGCTGCTGTTCCTGTCGATCCTGATCCGCGAACGCCGGCTGGAGAGCCGCCTGTTCGTGCGCGCGCAGCTTCTGTCGCCCCTCGGAGCGATGGCGGCCGTGGCCTTCGTGCAATGGATGACCAACTCGCATCTCTACCACATCGGGGGGGCGATCGACGTGATCGTGCTGATCGCAATCGCCGTGATCGGCGCTGCGGGCACGACGCTGGTGGCCTATGCGGCCCAGGCGCTGGCCCTGTCGTTCCTGCGCCGCTAGCGGCCTCTCCCCTGCCCTTTTCCCGGGCTGTGCGGGGGGCTCTTCGGGCGGGTCGCGAAGAAAACGCAGGTCGGTGCGATTTTCCTCTTGCGGTGCCCCGAGAGAGCGCCTAGATAGCCGCTCCACGACGACTGAAACGGCGGACACGGAAACGGCGCTGTCGGGGCGGAAGTCGAAAATCTGGGAGATGATGCGGACGAGATCGCTGGTTATCTGGCGAGACCGTT
>NZ_VDEK01000046.1:0-18700 GCF_007668225.1 Cereibacter sediminicola
GGTGCCGGACAGCGGCTCCCGTATCGCACGGGAACCGGGGGAAATCTTAAGACAAACTCTCCACGTCGTTCACGAGGGTGGCGGTGCACATCCGGCCGACGACGCTGTCGCGGGCGGCCTGCCAGTCGAAGGTGGCCTGCACGCCCTGCGGCCCGGAGATCTCGATGCGGGGACGCGGCAGGTAGACGGCGTGCACGGTGAAGGTGAAGCTCTCGCCGGACGGCAGGACGTAAGCGAATTCCATCTCGCAGGCCTCGCCGTTGATGGCCTGCGTCACCAGCGTCTGGTCGGCGAAGCGCACCTCGATCCGGCCGGTGAGCGCGGCGATGGACGGGTCGGCGCCGTCGATGCGGCCGTCCGCGCGGATGGTCTCGATCCGGTCGAGGTTGTTGGCATAGGTGATCTCCGCCGAGACCACATTGCCGAGGGCGGTGCCATTGCGGCTGATCGCCCCGTTGAAATGGCCGAAGCGCTTCAGCTCGAGCGCCGCCGGTGTCCCGGCGCTGGTGGTCGTGCCGACCGTCTCGCCCTGCGCCACCAGCCGCGCGGTGGCGGTCAGCAGGCCGGAGCGCTGCATCTGCCAGGTGATCTGGTCGAGCACGCAGCCCGAATACATCGCGTAGCGCGGCACCTCGGGCATGCCGGTCTCGATAGACATGCTGGGCAGCGTCCAGGACCCCGACTGGAACTCGTGGCTGTATGGCGCTTCCACGCCCGTGGTCGTCGGCGCACCGAACGCCGCCTTCAGCCAGAACCCGAAGGCCTCGGCGTCGAGCGGCACCACGACATCGCCATCCGCCGTCACCGCGTCCTTGATCGGCGCCAGCGGGTCGCGGCCATAGCCGAGCAGCTCCGAGTTCAGCAGCGGCTGCTCGGCGCCGAGCGACGTGCTGGCGAAGGGCATGCGGGTGAAGCCGCTCGCGGGCGGCGTTCCATAGGTCGTTTCGAACGCAAGCGCCATCAGCGCCCGCGCCCCCTGGGCTCGTGCCATGGTGTTCTCCTCGGGTTGTCGGGGTCAGGCCAGCTGGTCCGCCGTGGAATAGTGCAGGACGACCGGGATCACGGCGGCCTTCAAGCTCGCCGCGCCCTCGACGGGCAGATCGACGGGCCGTGGCGCTTCCGCCTCGACCCAGTCGCAGAGCCCGCCCAGCGTCCGGTCGGCGGCGAGCGCAGCGCCGATGCTGGCCGTCAGCGTGTCGAAGGCGGCGTCACGCGCCGCGCCCTGAACGACGGCCTCGATCTCGGCGCGGTGCTGGTAGTGGTAGCGCAGGGGCGACAGCGTCACCTCCGGCTCGCCCGGCTCGCCATCGCGCAGGATCAGCAGCCCCTCGGCCGGCACGCGCTCGGGCAGCACCTCGCCGCGGAGCGCGGTGGCGGGCAACGCCAAAAGACGTGCGTGCAGCGCCGCCAGCGTGGCCTCGCGTGTACTGGGCATGATGTCACCGAAGAAAATCCGAATGGCACAGCACCGGGCGTCGTCGCCCGGTCTTGATCGTAGGCCAACGACGGCGGACGTCCGCCGTCGATCAGACCGTGCCCGTTCCTTTGAAATTCTCGCACGAGTCAACGCCCCGAGCGGTCCCGGCCAGGAGGTCGTCGGCCAGCCTCATCAGTTCGTCCAAGCGCGGATCGCTCAACCGATACCGGACGAACCGACCGTCCGGTTCTCCGACAACCAGCCCGCATTCGCTCAGGCACCGCAGGTGGTTTGAGGCGTTCGACTGCGACAGGCCGGTGGCGCCAACGATCTCCCCAACCGAAAGCGGGCCGTCACGCAGAGCGGCCAAAATCGACATGCGCGAGAAGTCAGCCAAGCCGCGGAAAAGCTTCGCCCGCAACTCGACGACTTGAGCATCAGCCTGCTGAAGGATTCCGGTCTCGCTCGACATATCAGTCTGCAATGATATATAGCCTCGTCTGTCCACGGAAGATCGTAATGAGCGAAACGGCCACAATGAGCAACGCTGAGCACGCGCGCTACAGAGTCACCGGCATGGACTGCCCGTCATGCGCCGCGAAGATCGAGAAGGCGGTGCGGTCGGCCGGGGTCGAGGACGTGAAAGTCTCGACTGCCACGCAGATCATGACGGTGCATGTATCCGACCTGAGTTTGCAGCTGCCCGAAGTGGAGCGTGCGGTGTCGGGCATCGGCTACCGACTGGATCGGCTGGGCGGACCCGAAGCTGATCACGAGGGAGACATCGACGATCTTCCGAAGGACTTGAGCCATATCACCCCGGCCTACCGGCGTGCGCTGTGGATCGTGATCGTGCTGAACGTGGGCTACGGCCTCATCGAGATGGTTGGCGGCTTCATTTCCGGATCGCAGGCCCTGAAAGCCGATGCGCTCGATTTCCTCGGCGATGGCCTGATCACTTTCCTTGGGGTTCTGGCGATCGGCTGGAGCCTGGTCTGGCGAGCCCGTTCCGCTTTGATCCAAGGCTTGTTTCTCGGGGCGCTCGGTCTCGGGGTCCTCGCCAACACGGCCTACCGCGTACTGGTTCAGCAGCAGCCTGAAGCTGAACTGATGGGCCTGTTCGCCGTGATCGCGCTCGTGGTCAACGTGGTTGCCGTTCTGCCGTTGCTGCCCCACCGGGCCGGAGATGCCAACGTTCGGGCCGTCTGGCTGTTCTCGCGCAACGACGCCATCGGCAATGCAGCGGTCGTCGTGGCAGCGGGTCTGGTCGCCTGGACTAACACGGCATGGCCCGACCTCGTTGTAGCGGCAGTGATCGCCGGGCTGTTTCTGCAATCCTCGTGGTCGATCATCCGCGACGCGCGGGCCGATTTGCGGGTGGCCACGTGAGGCCACGCCGGTCACCGGGCTTCGGGCGCCGGATCGTGCAGGCGGCATCAGGACCAGAATACGATCTCTCGGCCGCCGAGATAGACGGGGCCTGTCAGGGCTCCAGATCCTTTTTCAGGCGCGTCCGACTATAGTTTCGCCTCCACCCAATTCGCCACGATCAGTCCCGGTACCGCGTCGTGCGCCCGCTCGGCATCCCTCGCCAGATCAAGCCGCTTCGGCAACTTGACCTGCGGTACCAGCAGGAAGATCGGCGCGGTGACCTTTCCGCGCCCGGTCTTCGAGCGCGACACCACCGCTTGGCCCTTCGTGTTCAACCGGCCCTCCGCCACCAGCAGGCTCGGTCCGGTGCGACGATAGACGAAGCGCAGGCGCAGGCCACGGCGGCGCTCCCATTCGCCGGGCGTGATCCGGCCGCCGCGTAGGGACTTGCCTGCGGCAGGCAGCGGGATCGCCAGCCAGAACCCGTTCTTCGAGCGGATCAGCGGACCGGTGTCATGGGCACCGACGATCACCGGCGCCTTGGACCAGACCAGCGCCGCGGCGTCGAGGCTCTCGCCCGACCTCGGGAAGGTCTGGCTCCGGATCGAGTTGGCGAGCCGGGTGCCAAGGCCCGCGCCGGTGATCTGCAACCGCCACGCGGTCTTCAGCCCGGTCCCGGCCTCGCGCATGGCGGCCGTGACAGCGCGCTCCCCGGCCGTGATCTCCGCCTGCATCATCGCGACGATGTCGGGATCGATGTCGAGATTCAGCTTCATGCAGGTATCAGATACACAGTCCAGGCTAGCCGCTCGCGGTCGCGGACGGGCTCGCCCTGGACCAGGAAGGCGTCGCCGTCGATCTCGAGCCTGTCGCCCGGGCGCGGGTTCGCCACCTCTGCGACCAGCAGATCGATGCGGGTCGTCTCGGACCAGAGCCGGGCATCGCCGAACTCGGTGACGGCGTCAGCACGCCGGGCGACGACGCGCACCAGTACGGGCGCGCCGCCGTCAGCGATGTAGACGGCATCCCTTCCGATGTTCGGATCGGCGAAGAGGGCACTGAGGGCGACCGCGAAGGCGGACATCAGGTCCGCCGCGCGCTGCGCAGCACCTGCGGGCGGGTGCAGATCGGCAGCGGATTGCTCTCGATCTCCAGCCGCACCCACTCGTCGCGATCACGATCGGGGATGGTACGTGCGTAGAGCGGCTGGCCGAGGGTGTTGACCGTCTCGAAGGTGTCGGCGGGCGCGTAATAGATCTCGAACAGCCCCTCGATGCCTTCCGGATAGAAGTACGCCTTGTCGGTCGGCACGCCGAAGCCGACGCCGCCCCTGTAGCGGCGGAAGGTGATGCCGCCGAAGCTGACCTCGTCGGCGACCCGGCCCCGCAGGTCGGCCGCCGCGGCGGTGTTGAGATAGGTCTCGCGCACCTCCTTGTGGGCCACGAGATCGGCGAAGAAGGCCGAGCCGCATTCGGCCCGGACCTGCACCGCACCGGCGGAGAGCCCGCCCATCGACTCTTCCACGCTCTCGATCAGCGCCTGGCAGCGCTTGCGCAGCGCCCCCGAAGCGGGCGTGGCGTTGTCGAGGTCGAAGTCGATCTCGGCGGCCGGGCTGATGCCGAACTCGGTGAAGTAGTTCACCACCGTGGCGTGGTCCTTCGGGTCCTTCACGATCCCCTGGATGCCGTTCAGGAGGTGGTACTCGAAGGTGGTCTCGGCATCCTGGCGAAGCTTGCGCAGCCGGTAGGCCACCTCGGTCTGGACCTGCTGGGTAGCAGTTTCCGATCCGAAGTCCCGCACGCCCTGGATCTCGGAGGCCCAGAGCACGTCATGCTTCTTGAACTGCCGGCAGACGAAGGCACGCATCTCGCGCCGGTCGGGGATCTGCTGCTCGTAGGCCGACCCGCGTTCCGAGAACGGGATCAGCGACAGCGTGCCGTCGCGGCTCTCGATCACGACGGTGCGGGCGCGCACGCCGCGTGGCGAGAAGAGGGCCGAGCCCGAGAGCAGCGCCGGTCGGAACGGAATGCTCTCCAGCGCGCGGGTGAGCTCGATGATGGTGAAGGCATCGCCTTCGAAGATGTCCATGGTGGCCATGGGAATGCCTCCGGTTCGGGAATGTCGGTGCGGCGCGGGCCGGTCAGCGGATCAGCGGACGAGGATGCCTGCGGCCAGGAGCGCCGCATGGGCTGCGGCGATCTCGCCCTCGCCGGGCGTGCCCGCGAAGACGAGGTCGTGGCGGTTGACGATGGCAGGGCCGCGGACGATCGCAACGGCCGGTACATCGCCGGCGCTCGCGTCGGCCTTTGCCCAGAGCACGGCGACGGCGGTCTCGGTGCCGTCGACGGCGGCGGGATCGTGCGCGGCGTATTTGCCTGACGCAGTGATCTTGCCCAGCACCGTGCCGGGCTTGAGCGTGCCCGCGGCGACGGCGATCGTCTCGCGGGTGTAGTCACGGAAGGCTTCCCAGACGAGGAATCCGCCGGGGTGTTTGCCTTCGACCAGCGTGGTCATGGTGTCATCCTTTCAGATTGAAGCTGCGGGCGACGATCTCGCGCCAGGGGCGCGCGGCCGAACTGCGCCCCGGCTGCGGGTGATGCGGGGCGATCTCGGGTTCGGCCTCCGCTTTCGCTGCGAAAAGGGCCATGCGCACCTCGTCGAGACCGACGTCCTGCGCGAGAAAGCGGCCGGCCATCTGCGGCTGGCCGGCGAGGCGACAGAGATCGACAATGGCGCGGGCATGGGCGATGGCCTCCGCCCGGATCGCCACGGGATCGGCAGGCGCGAGCATCGGTGCCGTGAGCGCGGCCGGCTCGGACGGGGCGAGGTCGGGTGGTGGACGGTCGGGGTCCGCCGCCGCGGTATCGGGCGCGTCGCGGGGCATGTCGGAAAGATCAACATGCCCCTGAGGCGTTGCTGCCCTGGCCGTTGTGTCGGCAACAGCGGCAGGTCCTGCGCCGCTGTCGGCAGCATCGTCGGCCACTCCGCCCCGGTCCGACCCGCCGTGCGGTACCGTCCCGGTCTCCGGAACCGCATCGTCCCGGGTGCCGCCGTCCGGCGCAGCGTCAATCGGTCCCTCTGCCTCCACCGCCTCGACCAGTGCGGGCGGGGCATTGCGGAACCGGTCGATGTCGAAGCGGGCGGCGATGCGGACCGGCTCGGCCATCCGGGTCGCAAGTCCGAGGGTCAGCGCGTCCCCGGCATCGAACCAGGTCTCGGCCGCCATCAGCGCGGCGATCTCCTCGCTCGGCCGGCCGGATTTCGCCGCATAGCCTGCGACCAGGCTGGCCTTTACCTTGTCGAGTGCCTCGGCCATGGCGCGCATGTCGCCAGCCGTGCCCATCACCAGCCCGGCCGGATCGTGGATCATCAGGAAGGCGTTCTCGGGCATGACGATCTCGTCGCCCGCCATCGCCACGTAGGAGGCCGCCGAGGCGGCGATGCCGTCGATCCAGACCGTGACCCGGCCGGCGTGACGCTGGAGCGCGTTGTAGATCGCGACGGCATCGAAGACCGACCCGCCCGGGCTGTTCAGCCTCAGATCGATCGGCGCCGCATCGGGCAGCGCGCCGAGTTCGGCGAGAAAGCCTTTCGCCGAGACCCCGTAGGCGCCGATCTCGTCATAGATCGCCACTTCCGCGCGTGCGTCCTCCCGGCCGCACCCCCGGGCGCGGATCGCATACCAGCTTGCCATGTCGTCACTCCTGTTCGGTGGCGGGATCAGTCGCCGCGGCACCGTCGCCCCTGTCCTCGCCGGTTCCACCGCCAGGCCGGGCCCGCGTCGCCGGTGTCGCCCGCGCGCCCTGCGTCTCGCCGGGGCTGGTGCGGTAGCGGAGCCCCAGCTCCGCGGCGCGTGCCGCATCGACGGCGTTCTCGCGATCCACTTCCTCGACGTCGTAGCCGGTGGCCTCGACCACCTTGCGCCGCGAGGTGATGCCGGCTTCCATCGCCAGCACTTGTGCCTGGATGTCCTTCAGCGGATCCACCCAGTCCCAGCGCGGCGGGATCCACTGCACCGCACGGAACCGGCTTGGCGCCGAACCGTAGCCCGGCAGGTCCAGCGCGCCCGATAGCACCGACGTGTCCAGCCAGCGCTGCCAGACCGTCCGACAGAACTGGTGTACGATCACGCCATGCTGCAGCTGGCCGATGCGGCGGCGGAACTCGACGAGCTCGGCGCGCAGGCTCGAGTAGTTCGCCTGCCGCACGTCGCCGGTGACCAGGTGGTAGGGCACCTTCGGCGGGCGGTTCGGACGCCGCCAGCCCATGAAACAGGGCTCGTGTTTCCAGAGGTAATGCGACCGGGTCAGGACGCCGCGGTCCTTCACCCAGATGATCTGCTGGTGCACGAAGGCGCCGGCCTTCTCCCAGCAAGCCTCGAGCATCGCCTGGCGGCGCGAGGCGTGCCAGCAGTACCAGGCAGCGTCCTCGGTGATCGCCTCAGCCACGGCGGCGGCAATGAACCCGTCGTAAAGCTCCGCCCCCTGCGAACTGTCGTCCCAGGTCGTGCCATAGGAGGCCGACCAGTCCTTGTTGCGGGTCGGATGGTTCGAGCCGTCGTAGTCGACGAGGTACGGCGGGTCGGTCGCGAACAGGACCGCGCGTTCGCCATTCATCAGGCGGCGGACGTCCTCGGGGTTCGTGCTGTCGCCGCACAGCAACCGATGCTCGCCGAGGATCCAGAGGTCGCGTGTGCGCGACGCGGGATTGCGGGGCGGTTCGGGGATGGTCACCGGCGGCACGGAGCCCCCGGCGCCACCTTCTTCACCGTCGTCTTCCGCGACGTAGGCCAGCAGCTTGTCGAGTTCGCCGTCCGAGAAGCCGACCAGCGACAGGTCGTAGTCGTCAGCGAGCAGGTCCTGTAGCTCGGCCGACAGCAGCGCTTCGTCCCAGCTTGAGAGTTCCGTGAGCTTGTTGTCCGCGATGCGGTATGCCCGCCGCTGCGCCTCGCTCAGGTGCCCCAGCACGATCACCGGCGCCTCGGTCAGACCGAGCTGCGTCGCCGCCAGCACGCGGCCGTGGCCCGCGATCAACTCCCCGTCCTCACCGACGAGGCACGGCACGGTCCAGCCGAACTCGGCCATGCTGGCGGCGATCTTCGCGACCTGGTCGGCCCCGTGCACCTTCGCGTTCTTCGCGTAGGGCTGGAGCTTGGCCAGCGGCCACATCTCGATCCGCTCGGGGGCGAAGGCGAGGGTCATGCAGGTTCCTGTCGATGGTCGATCGGTATCCGCAGGGTGGACTCCGGCGCGGCAGGGTCCACCGGCTTCCGGCTGGACTCCGGTATCCGCTGGGCATCCACCCCGGGCGGCCGGTCAGGTGTTTGAACTCAAGAGGGTTTCAGGCGTCGCGGGTGGACCCCGGACTCCGGTGGCTTCCCAAAAAATCGGCCCTGTCGCTGGCGATGTTTCGCGCCAAGCCCGCCAGCATACGTTTCGGCCCGAAAAGGAACCGGAAAACAAAGACTTGGCGGCCTGGACCCCTGCTGGACCCCGGAAGCCAGCCGCGGTGTCCACCTCGGGATGAGCGTCGGTTCGCCCGAGCGCACGACTCCGAGTATATCGCCATGGATAGCGTCAGAGGAGCGATCCGTCTCGCCGTCCGGTGTCTCGCCGGAAATTGTCTCGCGCGCATGTCGAGCCTTGACAGGCTCAGTGCGCCACCTGCGCCACGACGAATTCCATCGACCGCTTCCGCGGCACCTGCCTCCCGTTTAGCCGCCAGACGATGACCGCGACCCCGTACTGCCAGCGCCGGTTCGCGGTGGCGCGGCTGATGCCGAGTTCCCAGCAGATTGGCTTCCACGGCTTCCGGTTCGCCCGAAGCCAGAGCAGGCGCGCATCGGCGGGATCGAGCCAGCGCAGCCAGAGCAGAGCGTCCTCGGCCTGCGTGATGTCGCGCGGTCCGGGCTTCGGCCGGCGGGTTCGTGGCTCCTGGCCGACCTGGTCCGCGAAGCTGTGGAAGTACTCGGGCCAGGCGTTGAAGTAGCCCTGCGGCTTCACCTCGGGCAGCGACCGGAACACGTCGGCCGCGCTCTCAAGGCGGTCCTCGACCATGGTGGGCGTCCACTCAGCCATTCGCGGCCTCCCGGTCGCTCGCCCAAGGTCCATACAGCTTCTCGCCGAGCTGACGCACCAGTTCGCGCTCTGGCCAGGTCAGGCGATGGTCGTCGACGGATACGGCGAGCACACCCTCGTCATGCCAGCCATCGCGCTTCACCTGGTCGGGATCCCGACGCGTGCCGCCGTAGCCTTTCGGATACCACCTCATCCCAGGCCCCCGTTCGTCTCGATCGCCCAGTGCAGGATGGCGATCGCATCGGCCTCGTTGTCGTCCGCGGGTGAGAACCCTCGTGCTCGCGCCGCGGCGATCATCGCCTCCTTGGGCGCGTTGCCTTTGCCAGTCGCGTGGCGCTTGATCGTGCCGACCGGAACGCCCTCGTAGGGAACGCCCCGCAGTTCGGCCCACGAGGTCAGGGTTGCCATCAGCCCGCCATAGATGTGAGCCGCGTCAGTGCCGGCGTGGCGGCGGACTTCCTCGAACCAGATCGCGGCGATGGGGCCGGACATCCGGTCGAGTTCGGTCAGCCAGTTGGTGAACCGCAGGTAGCGCATACCGCCGCCGTCGAAGCGTCCGGGTCGGAAGCTGACCGTGCCGCTGGTGATCAGTCCGTCGTGGCTGCGGAGTGCCCAGCCGGTCGTGGTGCCGAGGTCGAGGGCGAGGATGCAGGACCGGGAAATCACGCCCGGCTCGGGGCGGATATCCTGTGCGGGGATCTGTGTGTTCATCGTGAAGGCTCACAAGCTGTGGGCCTTCGGCTTCGGTCACCGCAAGATGTAGCATTCGGCGGTCCTCGGCCAAAGCGAAAACGACCAGGGACGACGCGGCCGGCGACGATCGACGCGCTGCCCGTCCCGGTCCCAACCTCCGACCGTGTGGTCCCAACCTTCGAGGGGGTTGGGACAGCCCTTTATTGTTTTACTCCAATGACTTGAATGGATGTGGTCCCAACCTCGGTGTCCCCAACGGGGGTCCTTCTCTTTTCGTATAGAAAAACATGTTCCCGACCTTTTCCGTTCTCCCACATGAATGTGTAGCAAAAGGTTGGGACGACGGGGTGAGGTTGGGGACACCGTTGTTTTTGAACGGCTTTTCGTGTCCCCAACCCCCTCGGGGGGTTGGGACAAGGTTGGGACCACCGGGGAGGTTGGGACAGAACTCCACGACTAGCGCCGGGCAGCTTCAGACAAAACAGGATCCGGGCGAAGGGCGCGGAGCGGCCGTTGGTTCCGAGAGCGAGCTCACCTGGCACAGCATCACAGAACGGACATTTGACGATGCTCCGCTAACCCTTGCATACGACCTACGCGCCATCCACTATATCTGGATATCATTTGGAGCGTGCTTCCGATGCCAGAAGGCATTTGCAGGATCTTGAGCTTGGACGGTGGGGGAGCGAAAGGCTTCTATTCCCTCGGAGTGCTGGCCGAGGTCGAAGCGGTGCTCCCTCACCCCATTCACGAGAGCTTCGACTTGATCTTCGGGACAAGTACCGGCTCGATCATCGCCACGCTGTTGGCTACCGGAAAGTCGGTCGAAGAAATCCATTGCCTCTATCGAGAGCACGTCCCGCATATCATGCAAGCCAAGAAACCGCGCGAACGCACGCGGCGTCTTCGCGCCGTTGGGGAGAAGGTCTTCGGAGAGGATGGTTTCGACACGGTTCGCACTGGCCTTGGTGTCGTGACTACGAAGTGGCAACTCGAGACGCCGATGATCTTCAAGAGCATGCAGACCCAAGCACACGGCAGGCGCGCTACATTTGTTCCGGGCTTCGGCTGCACGCTCGCCGACGCGGTGGAAGCGTCTTGTTCGGCGTACCCGTTCTTTGAGCGCAAGATCGTGAGAACGAGCACAGGTAACGATGTTGAGCTCTTCGACGGCGGCTATGTGGCGAACAATCCCGCGCTCTACGCGTTGGCTGATGCCACCGGGCCGCTCGGGTTCGCACCGACTGAGTGCCGCGTACTGAGCATAGGTTGCGGGCAGTATGAACCGCTCCGGGTTTGCCGGAGGCTGATTACGATTAGTTATGCGGCCATGTCTTCGGCTTCCAGAGCCGCGTAGAAGTTTGCCTCTGCTTCCGCCGGAGGGATGTTCCCGATCGGCTCGAGCAGGCGGCGGTTATTGAACCAGTCGACCCATTCGAGGGTGGCGTATTCGACAGCCTCGAAGTTGCGCCACGGTCCGCGACGGTGAATGACCTCGGCCTTGAAGAGGCCGTTGATGGTCTCCGCCAGCGCGTTGTCATAGCTGTCGCCGACGCTGCCGACAGAGGGTTCGATGCCCGCCTCACCCAATCTCTCGGTGTATTTGATTGACAGGTATTGCGACCCGCGGTCGGAATGATGGACGAGCCCCGCGCCCTTGTCCGGGCGGCGGTCGTGAACAGCCTGTTCCAAAGCGTCGAGCACGAATCCTGCGTGGGCTGTTTGGCTCGCCCGCCAGCCGACGATCCGGCGTGCGTAGGCGTCAATGACGAAAGCCACATACACGAAGCCCCTCCAGGTGGCGACATAGGTGTCCGGCGAAAACTGAAGGAGATCTTTGATCGCGACGGCTCCAAGATCGCGGCCGAGGGCCTGTGCCGGATAGCCGAGCTTTACCGGATCGAGGCCGAGATCCGTGGCATGGACCCGGGCCAGCGGCTGTCGGCCCGCCAAGCGCGCAGTGCGCCGCTGATCGCCGCATTCGGGGAATGGCTGCAGCTGCAGTGTCGGCGCATATCGATGAGGTCGCGCCTCGGGGAGAAGCTGGCCTATATCCATCGTCACTGGGGCGGGTTGCAGACCTTCTTGCGCGACGGCCGGGTCGAGATCGACTCCAACAACGTCGAGAACCTGATCCGGCCGATCGCGCTGACGCGAAAGAATGCGCTCTTCGCAGGCCATGACGAGGGTGGCCGATCCTGGGCGCGCATCGCATCCCTGATCGCCACCGCAAAGGGCAACGGCGTCGAACCCTTCGCCTACCTCTAGGCAACCCTGGAAGCGGTGGCAGCCAGCCATCCTCAGGCAAAGATCGACGACCTGCTGCCCTGGAACTTCAACCCGTCAAGCTGAAACCAGGTGAGGCGGCGCCGCCGCTTACGAACATGATCATCTACGGAGTGGCGGCCTTGGCCGCCTGTCATCTTGCGGGCGTCATCCTGGGCGACCTGCTGGGGGTCCTGTTGGGCGTCCAGTCGAATGTGGGGGGCGTGGGCTTCGCCATGCTGCTCCTGATCCTGCTGACCGACTGGCTGCGCCGGACGGGCCGCCTGCCGCAGGCCTCCGAACAGGGGGTGCTGTTCTGGTCGGCCATGTACATCCCCATCGTGGTCGCGATGGCCGCCCGGCAGAACGTGGTCGCCGCGCTGGCGGGCGGCCCCTTGGCGATCATGGTGGGCATCGGCGCCACCGTCGCCTGCTGGGCGCTGGTCCCGGTCGTGGCCCGCATCGGCGGCCAGGACGAACCGCTGCCGCCCCTGACCGCGCAGGAGGCCTGATCCATGGAGATGATCGTCGAGGTTCTGGCCCGCAACGGCCTGGTCTTTGCCTTCCTGTTCGTGGGCGGCGTCATGTGGCTGTCCTATCAGCTGTCCGACCGGCTGACGGCGGGTCGGCTGCACGGATCGGCAGTGGCCATCATCATCGGTCTGATCCTGGCCTGGATCGGCGGCATGATGACCGGGGGCAGCCGCGGGCTGGCGGATGTGCCGCTGTTCACCGGGATCGGGCTGATGGGGGGCGCGATGCTGCGCGACCTGGCCATCGTCTCGACCGCTTACGGCGTCGACATGCGCGAGATCCGCAAGGCCGGCGCGGCGGGGGTCAGCGCGCTGGCCTTGGGGATCGTAGTGTCCTTCGCGGTGGGCGCGGCGATCGCGGCGGCCTTCGGCTATACCGATGCGGTCAGCATGGCGACGATCGGCGGGGGTGCGGCGACCTATATCGTGGGTCCGGTGACCGGCACCGCCTTGGGCGCCAGTTCCGAGGTCATCGCCCTGTCGGTCGCTGCGGGGCTGCTGAAGGCGGTGCTGGTGATGATCGGCACGCCGCTGGTCGCGCCGCTGATCGGGCTGAACAACCCGAAATCGGCCATGGCCTATGGCGGGCTGATGGGCACGACCAGCGGCGTGGCCGGGGGGCTGGCCGCGACCGACAAGCGGCTGGTGCGATGACGGCGACCTTCTTCACCGGGCTGGGCTGTCTGATGGGGCCGTCGGTCCTCTATCTGGCGCTGCTGGCCGTGACGGGCTGACCGTCTCGACCGCCAGCACCACGAGGCCCAGCCCCGCGGCCAAGGCCCACAGATGCCACAGGATGGGCGAGATCTCGGGCAGGGTCGCGCCCATCTGCGTGACCCGCACCAGCCCGTCGATGGCCGCCGTCGACGGGATCAGCTGCGCCAGCGCGTTGAGATGGGCCGGGATCGCCTCGACCGGCCAAGCGAAGCCCGACAGGAAGAAGAACGGCATCCCGAGCGCCAGCAGCACGACCTGCACGACCTCGCCCCGCCGGAACAGCGCCGCGACCAGCTGCGCCAGAAACCCGGCCGCCAGCAGGAAGGGCAGGCCCAGCATCATCAGCGCCCCCGGCCCGCCCAGGATCGGCAGGCCATAGAGCACCGGCAGCACGATCAGATAGACCGGCAGCAGCCCCGCCCAGATGGCCAGCCACGCCCCCGCCCGGCCCAGCAGCCGCCAGACCGGATGGCCGGGCAGCGGCCCGCGCCGGGTCGCAGCCAAGGCCAGCCCCATCATCATCGTCTGCTGCAGGATCAGCACGAAGGCCGCGGGCAGCACATAGGTCGCGTAGCCCGCCGCGGGGTTGAACAGCGGCACCTCGATCTGGTTCGCGGGGCTGACCTGGGCGGTGGCCACGGCGCGGGGCGTGCCTTGGGCGATCAGGCGCCCGGCCTCGACCTCGGCGCCCATCTGGCGCAGGGGGACGGCGGCGCCCTGCATCACGCGCTGATACATCAGGAAATAGCTGGCATCGGCATAAAGCGCGACGGGGCTCTGATCGCCGCGCAGCAGGGCGCGTTCGAACCCGTCGGGGATCAGCATGACGCCATAGGCGCGGCGTTCATGGACCAGCCGCGTGGCCTCGGCCATGTCGGGGGCGAGATGGGTCAGGGCAACGGCCTCCGACGCGTCCACCCGCCGCGCCAGATCGGCCGATGCGGTGCTGCCGTCCTGATCGACCAGCACCACCGGCACGTCACGCAGCAGTTCGGCCCGATAGGGCAGCGGATAGATCACCGCATAAAGGATCAGCGCCAGCAGCACGATCATCCGCACCTGCTTGTCGCCCAGCACGGCGGCCAGTTCCGCGCGAAAGGCGGTGGCAAGCGGGCTCATGGCGCGGCCTCCTGCCGGGCCAGGCGCGACAGCTGCGCCAGGATCAGCGCCGCCAGAACGCCCGCGATCACCGCCAGCCACAGGACCGACATGGCGGATATGTCCAGCGGAGTCGCGCGCAGCGACTGGTCGATGCGCAGCTGGACATACCAGGTGCCGGGAATGGCCGCGCCCCAGGCCTGGGCCAGGGTCGACATCGCCTCGCGCGGGAAACCCAGCCCCATGAAGCCGAAGGCCGGCGCGGTGATCAGCGCGATCATGCTGGCCGCCCGGCCCATGTCGCGGGTCAGCACGAAGGCCAGCGCCCCGATCATCTGCGAGGCCAGCACGAACAGCACCGCCCCCAGGGCCATCAGCCACAGCGACCCGCGCAACGGCACCGCCAGCCAGCCATACAGCGCCACATCCGACAGGCCCAGGATCAGCAGAAAGATGACCGTATAGGGCAGGATCTTGCCCAGCATCGCGGGCAGGATACCGCCGCCCATGCGCATCAGCACGCGCGGATGCCGCCCCGGCCCGAAATCCAGCGACACCGCATAGGCGGTCGCGGCGGCGGCGATGATCTGCAGGACCGTGGGGATCAGCGCGGCCAGCAGGAAATGCACATAATCAAAGGCCGGGTTGAACAGCGCATGCGCCTGCATCGGGATGGGCTGCAGCGCGACCATGGCCTGCACGGGCGCCTCTCCTTGACCCTGGCGCACCGACAGGCGCAGGCCCGCCAGCGCCGTGTCGATGGCATTGCGGGCGCCGCGGGCGACCAGCGATCCGGCGCTCATGTGCTGGTTGTCGTAGAAGGTCACGATCTCGGGGCGCGCGCCCCGGGTGATGTCGCGTTCCAGATCGGGCGGCATCAGGACCGCGCCGCGCACCGCGCCCGAGACGATCAGCGACCGCGCCTCGGACAGGTCCGAGGCGCGATGGGTCACGGTCAGTTCGGGCGCCGCATCCAGCATCCGCGTCACGGCCCGCGACAGGTCGGATCGGTCCAGGTCGATCACCGCCACCGCCATGCCCGTGGGAATGCCCGCGCGAAAGATGCCGCCCAGAACCAGCAGCATGATCAGCGGCAGCACGATCACCAGCCACGCCAGCGCCGGGCGGCGCGGCAGCAGGCGGATCTCGCGCGCCATGACGGCCAGCATGGCCCTAGCGGTCCAGCTGGATCAGCGCGGACATGCCGGGGCGCAGACCCTCCAGCGGTTCGACGGGCCGGGCGCGCAGTTCAAAGCTGCGCAGGTCGAAATCGCCCGTCGCGCGGGTGGCGCGCCAGCTGGCGAACTGGCCCTGCACGTTGATCAGGGTGATCTCGGCCTCGGCCTCAAGGTCCAGGGCGGGGATGCGGATCGTCAGCCGGTCGCCCATCTCCAGCCCCGCCAGCAGGTCCTCGCGCAGGTTGAAGGTGAACCAGGCCTGGTCCAGATCGACGATGGTGAACAGCGGCGCGCCGGGGCCGACATTCTCGCCCAGCTCGATCATCCGGCCCGAGACCTCGCCGGACCGGGGCGCAAAGATCTCCAGCTCGTCCAGATCCGCCTGGCGTTGGGCCAATGCGGCCTCGGCCTGGGCGACCTGGGCGGCCGCGACATCGCGTTCCTCGGGCGAGGCACCGGCGCGGGCCAGGTCCAGCTGCGCCTCGGCGGCCTCGACCCGGCCTGCTGCGGCATCCAGGTTGCGCGTGGACTGGTCCAGCGCCGCCTGCGGGCGCAGGCCCTGCTGCGACAGGCCCGTGTCGCGGCCCAGCTGCTCCTCGGCCAGGCGCAGATCGGCCTGGGCCGCGGCCAGCTCGGCCTCGCGGGCGCGGATCACCTCGGGGCGGGTGGCGCCGGCCGCGGCCTCCGAGGCGCGGGCGACCTCCAGCCCTGATGCTGCGGCGGCATGGGCGGTGACCAGCTGCGGGTTCGACAGTTCGGCCAGCAGCTGGCCGCCCTCGACCCGCTGGCCCAGATCGGCCTCGATCCGCGTGACCCGGCCCGAGGTGCGGGCCGAGACATCGACCCGCGGGGCCGCGACCTCGCCCTGGATCAGCAGGGGGCCGGGGCGCGTCGCCCACCAGACGGCACCGATGACCAGCCCGGCCAGAACGGCCAGGACCAGCAGCGGCCGAAGGGATCGGCGGGGCGCTTGGGCAGGTTTCATCGGTTCGGTCCCTGACATTCGACTGAGGGCCAGACTACGCCCGGCCCGCGCCGGGGACAATTCGAAAGCATGCTTGCGAAAAGCAATTTTCATGGGCGTTGTTGGGCATTGTTGCAGAACTCGGCGTCGGAGCAGGGCTCTCCCTTACCCATTAAGCTCAGGCCAGGCGCTTGATTTCGGCGGTGCCGGGTGCGTTGAAGCGGTTCATGAGCGCGACGCGGATGTAGATCTCGGCCGCTTGTCTGTCGGGGTCTTGCGAGGCGATGCGCTTACCGAAGGATTTGAGGCAGCGCATCCTTGCCTCGATCCGACTTCGGACGTGATAGCCGGACCAGACCTTCCAGTTCGCCCGACCGAAACGTTTGGTCGCCCTGAGGATGTCGTTGCAAGCGCGAGCGGCAGGGCAGTCCTCTTTCCAGAGGCGACCATTCTTCCGGATCGGGATGATGGCCGTGCCGCCACGGTCCACGATTGCGGTGTGGCATCGCCGGGTGTCGAAGGCACCGTCGCCGGTCACGGTGCCGACCAGCCCCTCCGGCGGAATCTGCTTCAGAAGGTCAGATAGCTCACGACCGTCGCCTTCGCGGCTGGAAGTGAACTCCACCGCCCGAATGTCGCCGGTGTCTGTATCCATTGCCAGGTGGACCTTGCGATACTGGCGCTTGCGGTGGGTGCCATGCTTGTGCGCCAGCCATTCTCCATCGCCGAGAAACTTGATCCCGGTGCTGTCCACCAGCAGGTTCAGAGGACCTGGTGCGCGCCGGCAGGATATCTGGACAGTGAGGGTTTTTTGTCTGCGGCTCATGGTGGAGAAGTCCGGCACGGGCCAGTCGAGCTCGACCATCTCCAGGATGCTGGCCACCGTTCCGGTTGTCTGCCGAAGCGGCAGCCCGAAGAGCACCTTCACCATCAGGCAGAACTGGATGGCCGCATCCGAGAACACCGGCGGGCGACCACGACGACCCGCCTTGTTCGCCAGCCACACCATGTCCTTGTCCATCCAGATCAGTGGCGATCCACGCCGCCTCAAAGCCTCGTTGTAGGACTTCCAGTTCGTCATACGGTAGCGGGCAGCCTCAGGTTTGCTCATGCCGAGACGCTTACCGTGGCCCCCGGCTGCAGTGTATCGGCGACCACCCGAGCCTTCACCTCATCCGGCCACCGCCGATGACCAGAGGCATAAATCTCCACGCCCAGGGAGGTGAGAAACGAATTCTTGGCACACATTGCGAAACGCACTCCCTATCAGCCGATGAAAAGGACTTCGCAGCAGCGCGTCAGCCACGCAACGTGGGGTTCAGACGCCGTGTGTGGACGCCCCCGTTGATGCAAGTGGTATCTTGAGCGCGATCGGGCATGTGATCAGGTGCGGTCGTGTGTCCGGCCTCGAAGATGCGGCCTGTCATGCGCCGCGGGCCCTTATGGAGATATGCAGGTCAGGACCAGTTCGCTTACCCGCGCTCGGAGGCGCATCGGCGTCAATGATGGATCTCCCAACCCGGTCTCGTGACCGTTTGCCCTTACGTTCCCTCGCTCCCTCTCACATCCGGCGACAACCCGACGACACCGGCCTATGCGGCCGCCATCGCCGAATCCTTGTAATCCTCCTCCTTGCGCAGCATCGCCCAGGCTGCGCGCGCCATGCGATTGGCCAGTGCCACCGCGACAAGCATCTTCGGCTTGCGGGCCAACATCCGGGCAAGCCAAGAGCCGTCGGGTGCGCCTTTGCGTGCCGCCCATCGCACCACGGCAACGGCCCCGACGATCAGCAGCCGGCGAATGTCGCGCTGGCCCATCTTCGACGTGCGGCCAAGTCTGTCCTTGCCGCCGCTCGAATGTTGTCGCGGCGTGAGACCGACCCATGCAGCGAAGTCCCGGCCCTTGGAGAAGGTTTCCATCGGCGGCGCAAAGGTGGTAATCGCAGCAGCAGTCACAGCTCCCACGCCCGGGATTGTCGTCAGCCGCCGCACAGTGTCGTCGGCAGTTGCGCGCCTGCGCAACTCGGCATCAAGATCAGTGATCCTCTCGGACAGACCGGCGATCTGGTCCAGCAGAAGGCGCGCGAGGTCGCGGACGGCGGCTGGCAACGTGCCATCCTCTCCGTCGATGATGGCTGCAAGGCGCCCAACGTGTGCAGGGCCGGTGGGCGCAACAATGCCCTGCTCGGCGAGATGGCCGCGCAGGGCATTGATCGTCTGCGTGCGCTGCCGAACCAGAAGATCCCGGGTGCGGTAGGCCATCGCCGCAGCCTGCTGGGTCTCACTCTTCACAGCAACAAAGCGCATGGTCGGACGCGACGCTGCTTCAGCAATGAACTGGCCCCCGTTTCGACCGGACACTTGGGCATAACCATGGAGGCTCAGGCA
>NZ_VDEK01000047.1:0-18078 GCF_007668225.1 Cereibacter sediminicola
AGGCCGATGCCTATGCCGGCTACAACCAGCTTTATCGCGGCGACCGGAAGCCGGGACCTGTCCTGCCTGCGCTATGTTGGTCACATGCCCGGCGCAAGTTCTTCGAACTGGCCGACGTCGAGGGGAACATCCGCAAGGGCAGGGTGTTGCGCAACGCGACAAGCTCACGGTGTTCGGTTTCGATGCGGGCAAACTCGACGGCGGGGAAAGCAATCCGCACCGAGCAGGCGAATTCGGCATCGCGATCGCTCTCGGCGCGCTGACCGTTCTGAACGTCAGGCACGAGAACAGACCCCATCATCTCGCTGACCAGTTCGCCCAGGGTCTTCCGCCGGACCTTGGCTATCCGATTGGTGCGAGCATCCTCGAATGTGGCCCATGAGCCGGGGACGCGATGCCCCGCGACGATCGATTTTAGTGCCAGTTCGAAGACTTGCAGCCGCAGAATGCACTGACCGAAGAGGTGTTCGACCTCGTGTCTGGCCGTCAGAAGGGGTCCGTCAACCGATGTCATGGCTTCTCTTCTCCATCTGCCGAACCGGCTTGTCGAGCTAGGCTCGCATGGCCAGATCACCCTGAACCCGCCAAGTTGCCCTTCTGTTACCTGCGCTCCTCGGCCAACCCCAATTCGTCCCACTTCCAGCGGAAATAATAGTCGGCAAGTGGCGAACCCTCGTTCCGGGCGCTGCTGTTCTCCAGATAACTCAGCCAGTCCACCACTTTCCTGCGGCCCGATGCGCTGCGGACCGCCTGCCGGGGGCTCTTGCCGCCCAGTACGGGGATCGGCTGATCGAGCGTGTCGCGGTAGTGCCGGTCGAGATGGTCCTGCAGGATCTGGCGGGCGACGTCGGGCGGGATCTCCTCCGCCGGTTCCTCGCGCTCGCCGCGAGTAACGCGGTCGCGCATCGCCTGCTCGACGGTCTGGATCGTGGTCAGCGGCGGCCGCAGGAGGTCGCCGGCAGCGGCCATGATCATCGCCTCGCCCCGCGCGGCGCGCTCCTTCGAGTTGACGCGCAGGATCAGCGCCTTGCCCTTCAGCTCCAGCGATCCGAGCACGGTGCCGCCCTCCGAGAAGGTTTCGAGCGCGAGACCTGGTGCGGCTTCCTTCTTCTTGCCCGCTGCTGGCTTCGTCCGGGCAAGCCAGTCCCACGACTTAGATCCGTCGCGCGACAGGTCCGGCACTCTCGACAAAGCCGCCGCGACCTGCCCCTGCGCCACACGCGGCGCGAAGGGGAAATGAAGCTCGTGGAACTCCAGCTCGTCGCCGTCGGTGTTGGTCAGGTGCGGCGCCTGCGGGTTCAAGAGCCCGGGCAGGTGGGTGAAGAACCAGGCGCCGCTGAAGATCGGCGCGCAGTGGCGGAGCTGGTCCACCGTCAGCCGCGGCGTGTCGGTCTTGCGCAGCCGCAGCGCGTCGCGCAGCCCGCCGAACAGCATCTCCACCGCCTCCGCCGAAAACGGCAGGACCCCGCCTGCGATGACATGATGATCGCGGACGGAGACCACCCGGGCCACGATCCGGTCCCATTGCTTGAGCTGCCGCGTCGCGCTCTTCTCGCGCACCGTCACCGGCTCGCCGCCCGTCAGCAGGTCGCGCAGCGCCATGCTCTGGCCGGGGACCGCGCGGCTCACCTCGTGCAGGCTGACGTGGGCGTCGCGGAGACCCTCGATGTAGGCGCGGTTCAGGACCTTCTCCGACCAGCCGCGGCGCTTGAGGTAGACATCGACGACGGTCCGGCCGTCCGGCTCCCAGCGGCGGCTGAGGAAGTCCTCGAAGGCGCAGCCCCAGAGCGTCCAGGGCAGTTGCTCGCCTAGGATGTCGGTGAGGTCGTCGAAGTCGAGGTCGAATTCCTCGAGCGCGGGCAGGAAGTGCTCGTCGACTACCGCGGCCAGCCGCGCGGCCCATTCCTCCTCGCGGTGCGCAAAGGCGATGATGCCGCCGAGATCGTGCCCGTGTTTTACCGTCGCCTGCCACCTCCCGCCCGAGCCTCGGCATCCTGCGTAGGACCGTCGTGCGCGGCAGACAAGCCCGGCCTCGCCGCCTGAAGCGGTGAACAAGAAACCCGCGCACGGCCCTGCGGCAGCAAAACAACTGGCCCTTCGGCACTTAATTGGCGGCGGCCGGTTGTTCATCCCGACGCAGCCCTCCGAAGCTGCCGTTCAAGAGTGCCGTGGCGCGAGGACCGAGCAGCTGACCACGGCCGGTCGTGCGGAGCGCAGCGTGAGGCTTTGCGACGGCACGAGGCGCGTTTGCCGACCGTCGCGGTTGCCGCATCGCATCCGCGGAAAACGGCATAGCCGCCGGTCGCTGGGCCCATGGGGGAGCGACGCGACGCGCAGGTCGCGGACCTCCGCGCCCGCAGCGAGGCAGGACAGCCTGCCGCGCCCAGCGGTCCTTGAAGCCTGTAGCAAGGCAAGGTCGCCTACGCGCAGAGGCTGCCGTTCGTCAGGATGCTCATTTATGCCAAGTAGCAGGGCGCGTGACTCGTGAAGATAATCGGCGGCCTCACGCCCTACGAACACATCTGCGAAATCTGGACATCAGACCCGGATCGATCATCCTTGATCCGATCCACCAGATGCCGGGACTGAACACCTAGCTGTTCAGCCCCGGCATCTGGTGGATCGGGTTGACAATGGGATCTGTCCGGCTCTGAAGTCCAAGTTTTGCAGAGGTATTCGTAGGGTGATCCGCGGAGCGTCTCCAGCCGGCAGCAAAATTATAAGCTGCGAGGAAGTCGTTGAGGTTCACTCGCGCCTTCGACTTTCGCCGATCCTGCCAACATTTCGCCACTGTGCTGTGGGCATGTTTGACTCGGCCGCCTGGTCGTCGCGGCACCAGAACGGGCAAGTCACATGGGTAAAGGCAAGAGCTGCGCGTGGCGTGCCGTGTTATCGCGCCTGAGACGCGACGAAGGGTCGGCGACGATCGAGTTCGTCCTCATGCTGCCAATGTTCATGGCGTTGCTGATGCTGATCACGGACGCCAGCCTGCTTTACATGCGGCAGTCGAGCCTTCTGAACATCTCGAGAGACACCGCACGCATCGTCTCCCGCCATGCGATGACCGCGGTTGAGGCCGAGGCCTATGCGGCTGGTATCGGCAGCACCGCCAAGAGCCGGGTGGAGGCGCGGGTGAGCGTCGCCGACGGCTTCGTCACCGTCACACTGACGGCGGATGCCGCTTCGCTCACGCCCTTCGGCATTGTTGCCTTCGCGGTCGGCGAGAAGCTGTCCGTCACGGCCACCAACATCATGGAGCCTGTCTGATGACCCAGACGATCCGGGCCTCAGCCCCGAAATCCGTGACCAGGGATTTCCTCGCGTCTCAGGCCGGCAATACAACGGCGCTCTCGCTGTTCGGCATCGCGATCTGCTGCATGATCGGTGGCCTCGCCATCGACCCGTCCAACGCCTTCAGCCAAAAGGAGCGGCTGAACCTGGCCGCGGATGCGGCCGCCCAGGTCGGTATCGTCGCGCTCTCGAGCGGCGAGAGTCCCGCGGATGTGCGGGCGAAGGTTCTCACCTCGATCGAACAGAACGCTCCTCTGAGCAAGGTGGGGCGGACGACCAATGAGTTGAATGACATCCAGTTCGTCCGCTTCGACCCGTCCAGTCGCAGCCTGACCTCGGGGTCGGCCAACGCCGTCAAGGTGACCCTGCACCGGGACGAATCCGTCTCGAATCCGGTGCGCGCCACGCTGTTGCGTCTGGCCGGCGTCGAGCATTTCGAGGTGCGAGCCGTCAGTGTCGCCCACTACGGTCAGCCGGGGCGGTGCGACTCGTCCGACGGCATCTACGGCAAGGGACAGGTCACGCTGACGTCGGGCAACTGGATCGGCCCGCGCTACTGCGTGCACAGCCAGACGGCGGTCTGGCTTCCCCAGCAGAACACCTTTGCGCCCTCGTCCGGGGTGTCGATGCCGAACCTGGCGGCCTGCAAGGGCAAATGCGTGGACAGCGCCAACCCGGGTATCGAGGCGGCAGTATTCCAGATGAACCTCAATCTGCCGAAGGTCTCGGACCACATCGCCTCGGTGACGCAGACGATGCTGTCGAGCGAAGCCAGCCCGCTGAAGACGGCGTTCTTCGCCAACAAGACGCTGGCGGCGGACCTGGCACCGCTGACGACCGCCAAGATCATCACCAAGTCGCAGGAAAAGGCGCTGGTGAAAGGGTCCGTGGTGACGCCGACACCCTCCCAGTTCAACGATCTGATGTACAACACCGGCGGCAAGCTTCCCGGCGGGCTGGTCTATCACGTGGATTGCCGCGACAAGGGCAACGGCCCGACCACCTCCATCAGCATCGGCGGCAGCGCGAACCGCAAGAACTCGGCCCTGCCGCCAAACGCCACCGAGGTCGTGCGCGATGTTGCGCTGGTGACGGACTGCGCAATCGACGTGGGCCAATACGCCCGGATCGACAATTCTCTGATCGTGACCACCCGACTCTCGTCGAGTTCCGTGTTGAACACCGATGAGGGTGCCGTGGTGGGCGACCCGCTCAAGAACTGTGACCTGAACCGCAAGGTCTACATCCTGACGATGAGCGGGATCAGCGTGAATTCGAACTTCACCGCTTCCAACGTCGCGCTGGTGGTGAATGGCGACATCAACGTTGCCGCGAACAGCAGCTCGACCGAGGTCGAGCATCGCGGAACGAGCATGCATGCCGAGGGCAGCATCCAGATCCCCTCGTCGCATACCTTCAACGCCTGTTCGGAGGATACCAGCGGCCTCCTGCCCAACCTGCGGACCTTCAAGTTCGTCATGCCGAAAGCATAGGCGCGCAACGTCGGCGATCTTGTCTCAAGCTCTGGCTCACGCCTGCTGCCATTCTGGGGGTTCGCAGCGGCAAGGACAGTGCGCGGCTCTGAGGGCGTCGCGGGCCGGTGCTTTCCGCACTCGGCTGCGCGGACGCCCTGTCGTCGCTCGGCGAGGTGCTCGCCTGCAAGGCCAAGAGGCTCATTGCAGAAGACGCTCCCGGTCCTCCCGAAGATCAAGACGACCCGGGATTGGGTCGGCGCAGTCAAGGCCTGCACACGTGAGTCGCTGAGGGCGGCTCGGCGTCCCACGACCGCTGCGCCGTGAGAGGCCCGCGCCAACGCCGCGAGGGTGGCGGCTCCGCCACCTCACCGATCCTTGGGGCCGGACGGGCGGCGCGCAGGAACGCATGGGCGCATCTCGCGTTGAACTGTGGTCCGGCGAACGGGACCGGGCTGCAGGCCCTCGGGCAGAACGGCTGCCCGACGCGCCTGATCGCGATCGCGAGAAAAGGACCGGAAGATCCCGAAACCGAGCCAGAACCGAGAAGGAGACCCCATGCGCATCCAGATCAACACCGACGACAACATCGAGGGCATCGACAGCCTGACGTCGCGGTTCGAGGCGGAGATTGCGGGTGGGCTGTCGCGGTTTTCCGATCAGATCACGGCGGTCGAGGTGCATCTCAGCGACGAGAACGCCGGCAAGGGCGGCAGCGACGACAAGCGCTGCCTGCTGGAAGCCCGCCCCACCGGCTCGGCACCGGTTGCGGTCCGCCATCAGGCGGCAACCCCGGACGAGGCGCTCAGCGGTGCAGTGCAGAAGATGCAGCGCAAGCTGCAGAGCGAGCTGGGCCGCAGGAACCACGCCAAGGGCGGTCCCTCGATCCGCGACATGGACCCGCTTTGACCCGCCCCTCCCTCGAACAGGACATGGACCCGAAGATGATTTCGAACGACGACCTGCTTGATCTGGTCAACGCCTCCCCCGACCTCGCCGTCTCGCTCTACCTGCCGACGCAACGGCTTGGGCGCGAGACCCGGCAGAATCCGATCATGTTGAAGAACCTGCGCACGCAGGCCCGCGAGCAGCTGGACGCGCTGGACCGGCCCGCGGCAGAGACCGAGGCGCTGCTGGCACCGCTCGAGGCGCTGATCGAGGATCACGACTTCTGGCAGAACCAGGAGGACGGGCTTGCGATCTTCCTCGACGGCGACGGGATGCGCATCCACAAGCTGCCTGCCCCGGTGGCCGAGACGGCCGTGGCGGGGGCGGGCTTTCACATCTCGCCGCTGCTGGCCCTGATGGATCGGAACGCTCCCTGCCTCGTGATGGCGATGACCGCCGACACGGTGCAGGTCTGGCGGGCCAGCCGCTTCGGGATCGAACCGCTGGAGGTGCCAGGTCTGCCCGCCAGTGTCGAGGATCTGGACGGCGATGCGGATTACGAGGCCCCGGTGAATTCTCATGGCGCCGGCCGCCCCCGGACCGGCGGCCATGCCATGCCCAAGACCCAGGTGTTCGGCGACAGCCCCGAGGAATGGCGGAAGGGGCGCCTCGTCGAATATGTGCGCCGGTCCGCCAGCGGCCTTGCGGCGCATGTGGCGGGGGAACCGGCCGACCTGGTGATCGTCGCCGATGCCGAGATCGGCGGGCAGCTTCGCAAGTCCGAGGCCCTCGCGGGCCGGATCGCGGGCCATGTCGAGACGAACCCCGCGGCGCTGAGCGAGGCCGATCTCCATGCCGCCGCCCGGTCGGTGATGGAGCCGATCGAGGTCGGGGCAAGGGAGGAAGCGCTCGAGCGGCTGCATGCGCATCTCGGCAAGGGTGACAGTCTGGCCTGCGCGGAACCGGCGGAGCTGGTGGCCGCGGCCCATGCCGGACGGATCGACCAGCTGTTTCTGATCGCCGGGGCAAGCCTGCGGGGGACCTTTGATGCCCAAACCGGCGTCCTGTCAGAGGGCACGCAGGATCTGGCCGACCAGGCCGCGCAGATGACCCTTCGCACCGGGGGTGGAACCTGGATCGTCGAGCCGGAGCATCTCCCGGAAGGCGTCGGAATGGCCGCGATCCTGCGATACTGACCCCCGTCCGGCGGCCGCCGGATCAAGGGCCGCATGGGATGCGTTCGCCGCGATGAACAACCTCTTCGCCACCCCCTCGTCCGCGCCGCAGCGGGCGGCCGGGCGGGCAGCGGTGCCCCGTCAGGTTCGCACAACCGCTGAAAACCAAGATCCTGACGAGCGCCTCGACATTCAGCTGGCGGTTGCCTGACCGGCGCGCGCGCCCCAGCACGCGGGCAAAGCCGATGTCCTTGCACAGTTCGTGCAGAGCGAAGACGTCTCCGAAGCTCAGGGATAGATCATGGACCAGGTCGGACGCCGTATTCTCGGCACGGACGAGAACGCGGTTCAGCCCGCTGATGAGCGGATCGAGCTTTTCGGAGGTAAGATCGGTAATGCGCCCTATTGGCCACCACGCGATGACGGACTTTTCTGGCATCGGTGCGATAGCCCTTGACCAGCTGAAGGTATCGGCGCCCGCCTGACCGGGTGATCTTCGTGACCCTGATTCCATTAAACACCCACCATCCAGAGCCACCGAAACCAGAACGTAAGCGACGAACATCGGTTGCCGCAGCGGTGACCGGAATAGGAAGAAGGCCCGGATCTTCATCCGGGCCTTCCTCTCGAACGGCGGGGGGATGAGATCCCGCCGCTCGATCCACATCATCCGTGATAGGCGGCCTCGCCGTGCGCGGTCTGGTCGAGACCGATGCGCTCGCTCTCGGTATCGACGCGCAGGCCCACGATCAGGTCGGCGATCTTGAAGGCCACGACCGACACGACAGCCGTCCAGATCAGCGTCACGACGACGGCCTGGATCTGGATGATGGTCTGGCCCACGATCGAATAGTCCTCGCCGTTCACGCCGCCCAGCGTCGCCGCCGAGAAGATGCCGGTGCCGACCGCGCCTATGATGCCGCCGATGCCGTGGATGCCGAACACGTCGAGGCTGTCGTCATAGCCCATGGCGTTCTTGACCGTGGTCACGAAGAAGTAGCAGACGGCCGAGGCGACGGCGCCCAGCACGATGGCGCCCATCGGGCCGATGGTGCCGCAGGCCGGCGTCACCGCCACGAGGCCCGCGATCATGCCCGAGGCGGCACCCAGCATCGAGGCCTTGCCGCGGGCGAGCCCCTCGATCAGCGACCAGGCCACGACGGCGGCGGCGGTCGCCACGAAGGTGTTGATCATGGCCAGCGTCGCACCGCCGTTGGCTTCCAGGTTCGAGCCCACGTTGAAGCCGAACCAACCGAACCACAGCATCGAGGCGCCGATCATGGTCATGACCATCGAATGCGGAGCCATGTTCTCCTTGCCGAGCCCGATCCGCTTGCCAACCATGATCGCGCCGATCAGGGCCGCGACGCCCGCGTTGATGTGGACCACGGTGCCGCCGGCAAAGTCGATGGCGCCCCAATTGAAGATCAGGCCCGAGCCGTCCCAGACCATGTGGGCGATCGGGAAGTAGGCGAAGGTCACCCAGATCACGGTGAAGATCATCACCGCCGAGAACTTGATCCGCTCGGCGAAGCCGCCGATGATCAGCGCGGGCGTGAGCGCCGCGAAGGTCATCTGGAAGCAGATGAAGAGATATTCGGGAATGACGAACTCGTCCGAGAAGGTGGCCGCCATGCTGTCGGCCGTCACCCCGGACAGGAACAGCTTGCCCAGTCCGCCCCAGAAGGGGCTGGTCCCGCCGCCGAAGGCGAAGGAATAGCCATAGATCACCCAGATCACCATGACGGTGCAGGCGATCAGCGTGGTCTGCATCAGCACCGAGAGCATGTTCTTCGCGCGCACGAGGCCGCCGTAGAACAGCGCGATCCCCGGCAGGATCATGAAGAACACGAGCACGGTGGACATCAGCATCCAGGCCACGTCGCCCTTGTCCATCACCGGAGCGACGGTTTCGGCCACGGCCTCGACGGCCTCGACGGCATCGGTCGCGGCCTCCTGGGCCCAGGCCGGCAGGGCCGCCGCCGCGGCGAGCGCCGAGAGCCCCATGAATTGCGAGATTTTCTTCATTTTACCCTATCCCTCTGCCGGCCCGCGTTACAGCGCGTCGTCGTTGATTTCGCCCGTGCGGACGCGGACCGCCTGTTCGACATCGAGCACGAAGATCTTGCCGTCGCCGATCTTGTCGGTCTTGGCGGTGGTGCGGATGGTCTCGACAACCGAGTCGGCAAGGCTGTCGGCCACGACGATCTCGAGGCGGACCTTCGGCACGAAATTCACGGCATATTCGGCGCCGCGATAGATTTCCGTGTGACCGGACTGCGAGCCGAAGCCCTTGATCTCGGTCACCATCATGCCGCGCACGCCGATGGTGGTGAGCGCCTCGCGCACCTCCTCCAGCTTGAACGGCTTGATTGCTGCAATGATCAGTTTCACGACGATCCCCTGTTCTGCACTGGGCCGCTGCGGACCCCACGAGGCCAAGAGGCTCGCTGGAGGGGTCCTGCACAACAAAACGGCGCCGGACGGAGCGGGCCGGGACGCGGAAGTTGCACATTTTTTGCACTTGCCTGCCGGACCGCCTATTTTTAATGCAACATGCGGAGAGGATTTAAAGCCACTTCGCCTCCACATTCGCGGCCCCTGCAGGTAGAGTCGCGCAAAGGTCCACAAGAGCCAGAAGGCGGGCAACGAGGCATGAGCGGGTCGAACGGGCGGCGTCCGCCGCTGGTCGCGGACAGGCGCTACGGCGCGCCGGCCGCGAAGAAGGCAACATCGAAGGGCGGCGGCGGGCGGGGCCCGAAGCCCCCGGCCAAGTCAACGCCCCGGCGGCGGACCCGCAAGCGCGATCCGCTCTCGGCGGCGGTCGCCTGGGTGCTCGGGCTGATCTGGGGGATCGTGATGTTCTTCTGGCGCATCCTGTGGGGCGTGGGCTGGCGCATCGCGGCGGCGGTGGGCCTCGTTCTGGGGCTCTCGGCCTATTACTTCTACTCGCAGCTGCCCGAGGTGACGCAGCTCGTGGACGGCCGTGCCCGCGGCTCGGTCACCATGCTCGACCGCGAGGGCAAGGTCTTTGCCTGGCGCGGCGAGACCTACGGCGGCCTCGTCACCTCCGACAAGGTCTCGGAACATCTGCGCGAGGCCGTGGTGGCGACCGAGGACCGCCGCTTCTACCGGCATTTCGGCATCAGCCCCCGAGGCATCGCCTCGGCCGTCCGGATCAACCTCGCCGAGGGCCGCGGCCCGCTCGAGGGCAACGGCGGCTCGACGATCACCCAGCAGGTGGCCAAGCTTCTCTGCCTCGGGGTCCAGTACGACCCCAAACAATGGAAGAGCGAGGCCGAGTATGAGGCGGACTGCCGCCGTGGCGGCATCTGGCGGAAGGTGAAGGAAGTGCCCTTCTCCCTCGCCCTCGAGGCCAAGTACAGCAAGGCCGAGATCCTCACGATCTACTTCAACCGCGCCTATCTCGGGGCGGGGGCGCGCGGCTTCGAGGCGGCGGCGCAGCGTTACTTCGGCAAGTCCGCGGGCCAGGTGAACGCGGCCGAGGCGGCGATGCTGGCGGGCCTGCTCAAGGCGCCGTCCTATTACGCACCGACCGCGAACCTTCAGCGGGCGCGTGACCGGGCGAATGTGATCATCGGGCTGATGGAAGAGCAGGGCTACCTGACCCGCGCCGAGGCCGAACAGTCGCGGCGCAATCCGGCCCAGCTCTCCGAGGCGGCCCAGAGCCGTTCGGGCGGCTTCTTTGCCGACTGGGTGATGGAATCGGGCCCCGCCTTCCTCACGCGCGACACGACCGAGGACGTGATCATCCGCACCACCCTCGACCAGCGGCTGCAGAAGGCCGCCGAGGGCGCGCTCGCCGACGTCTTCAAGTCCAAGGTGAGCGAAGGCTCCAAGGCGCAGGCGGCCGTCGTCGTGATGTCGGCCGACGGGGCGGTGCGCGCGATGGTCGGAGGCCGGAAGCTCGAGGCCGCGGGCTCGTTCAACCGGGCGACGCAGGCGCTCCGCCAGACCGGCTCGGCCTTCAAGCCCTTCATCTATGCGGCGGCCATGGACCTCGGCTACAGCCCGGCGGATTTCGTGGACGACAGCCCGCTCACCGTCATGGTGAAGGGCTCCGGCCCCTGGACGCCCGCGAACTACGACCGGAAGTTCCGCGGGATCGTCACGCTGACCTCGGCCCTGAAACAGTCGCTGAACATCCCGGCGGTGCGGATCACCGAGGCCGTGGGCCGCGAGAAGGTCCGTCAGGTCGCCTCGGAGTTCGGCATCCAGAGCAACCTTGCCGCCGGCCCCGCCCTCGCGCTCGGGGTGTCGGAGGCCACGCTGATCGAGATGACCGGCGCCTACGCCGGCATCCTCAACGGCGGCTCGGCCGTCAAGCCCTACGGACTGGTGGAACTGCGGCTTCAGGGTGAGGACACGCCGCTCATCGGGCAGGAGGGCGGCATCGGCGAGCGGGTGATCTCGGAGCAGGCGGCGCAGCTTCTGACCTACATGATGACCGAGGTCATCAACAGTGGCACGGGCACCCGCGCCCGCCTGTCCGACCGCGAGGCCGCGGGCAAGACGGGCACGACCCAGGCTGCGCGCGACGCCTGGTTCGTCGGCTTCACCGCCGACTATGTGGCCGGCGTCTGGATGGGCTATGACGACAACACACCGCTCAAGGGCGTGACCGGCGGGGGCCTGCCGGCCGAGATCTGGCGCGAGGTGATGGTCCGGGTGCACGAGGGTGTGCCCCCTGCGCCGTTGCGCAAGATCGTGCCCGAGCCCCGGCTGCCGCCCCAGTCCACGGCCGAAGTCCGCACCGAACCCGTGCCGCAGGATACGGGTGACTGGCAGGCCGCCCGGCCGCGGGACACAGGCGACTGGCAGGCCGCCCCCCGTCAGCCGAGTGCCGGCGAACAGATCGTGCGGGACGTGCTCGGCATCTTCGGCGGCGGCCGGAACTGAATCGCCGACCGGATGCCGGCCCTGCGCAAGCTCCGAAAGCAGAACGCCGCCCCGAGGGGCGGCGTTTCAGGTCTCTCCGGCGGCAGCTCTCAGCTTGAACGGCGCAGCTGCTCGGCCAGCGCCGGGATCGAGCCGCGGTTCCGGTCGAGCAGCGCCCCGATCTCGGCCCGCTCGGAGGCGAGCATGTTGACGCCCTCGATGATGATGTTGAAGAACGCCGGCCGGCCCGAGCGATCCGACACGTGCCAGCGCACCTCGAACGGGTTCTCGTTGCGCAGGTAGGCCGTCGAGATCACTTCGACCGCGCTCTTCATCGGACGGGCGTCGATCACCTTGATCTCGCTGCCGATGAACTCGCGGAAACGCTTGCCGTACTTGCGCGCGATGTAGCCCTGATAGGCCTGCGTGAAGGCGGAAAGCTCGGACTGGCTCGCGCCGCGGGCAGCGACCCCCAGAGCGGTGCGCGCGATGGCCGGCACGTCGGCATAGCGCGAGAAGAGGCGCTCGAACTCGACATACATCTGCTGCTCGGACTTGCCGGAGTTGATGGTCCGGTTCACCTGAGCCACGGCCTCGACGACGAGCGCACGCGCCGCTCCGGTGTCGAGCGCCAGCGCACGCCACGGCAGGACGGTGGCGGCGATGCCCGCGGCAAGGCCCAGCGTCACGGTCCGGCGACTGGGCCGTGCGACGAAGAAAAGGTCATTGGGCATCGTATTCCTCATAGGGATCGGCGGCGTAGGGATCGATGAAGACATCATCGGCCCCGCCGGTCTGACCAAGTTCGAAGCGCCGGTTCTGCAGATAAAGCAGGCGGGCCTGCGAATAGCTGTCGGCGCTTTCATATAGGACAGAGTCGATCGTTTCGGAATACTGCGCCCGATCACCAAGTATTGAGCCCACCTCGGCCGCCCCACCGGCCACCCGCACGGCCGGAGGCACGATCAGCCGAAGCGGGTTCAGGGCCACATCCACCACATCGCCCACGAGATCGCGCTCGGTCCGCGGCCCGAGGAACGGCACCTCGCCGTAGACACCCTCGTTAGCGCCCCAGACGTAGAGCGTTTCGCCAAAGCCGGTGCCGCGCCCCTCCAGCCCCATCGAGCGGGCCGGATCGAACAGGCCCCCGATCCCGATCGTGCTGTTGACGACGAACCGCGCCGCATTCTCGACCGCAGCGCCGGGCCGCCCCTGCAGAAGGCTGTTCAGCGTCTCGCCCGGCAGGTCGAGGTTCTCGGCAAAGTTCTCGATCCCGCGCTCCACCGGGTCGGGAAGGACGGCATAGGTCCGCGAGGCCGGCCGCAGCACCACCTTGTCCACATCCTTGTTGAACTCGTGGATCTGGCGGTTGTGGGTCTCGTCCGGGTCATTGATCGCCTGCGTGGGCCCTGCCGTGCCGGCGCAGGCGGAGACGAAGGCGCCGAGAACGGCTAGAAGGGCGCCGTGAGCCATGATTCGGCACCCACGGAGATTGGCAGTTCGATGTTCCACGCTGATGATCCCGGTCTGCGAAAGATGCCGTGCGAAGAGGAATCGCTTTTACGAACAAGGGTCAAGCCATAAGCAGCTTGCAGGGACAAGGCAACGCGCGAATGCACGGCACCCTCGGGGCGCGGGGATTTTCGCTGAAGTTGTTACGGCGGATAACGAAATTGTAAGTCGGCCGTGCGATACGGAGGCAAGGCCGAGAGGGTTCAGATGAACGGAATTGACATTCGCAAGGGGCTGGAGGAGTTGCGGGCCGCGCGACGCAGCTCAATGGGCTCTCTGGCCGCGGTCTTCCTCTTCAGCATCTTCGTGAACCTGCTGATGTTGACCGGGCCGCTCTACATGCTTCAGGTCTATGACCGGGTGCTCGGTTCGGGATCGGAAGAGACGCTCCTCGCGCTCTCGCTCCTGGTGACGTTCCTCTTTCTGGCCATGGGGTTCCTCGACCATGCCCGCGCCCGCGTGATGGCCCGCGTGGGCGCAGCCTTTCAGGAGAAACTGGATCGCCGGGTGTTCGAGGCGTCTGTCCGCAGGCTTTCGCTGGCACCGGGCGATCCGCCCGCCGTGGCTGCCCAACGCGACCTCGAGTCGGTGCAGCGTCTGTGGGCGTCGCCGGTGCTGATCGCGCTCTTCGACATCCCCTGGACGCCTCTGTTCATCGCCGCGATCTTTGTCTTTCACCCCTGGATGGGATGGCTGGCGGTCGGGGGCGGCGCCGTGCTGGTGATGGTGACGCTGTTGAACCAGCGCCTGTCCGAAGGGCCGATGCAGCGCGCCAACATGGTCTCGTTGCAGGCGGACCGTTTCGCCGAGAACCTGAAATCCGAATCCGAAGTGGTGCAGGCGCTGGGGATGGCCGGCAACGGCTTTGACCGCTGGCAGAAGGCGCGTTCGGCGGCCCTCGCGTCGAACATGTCGGCGTCTGACCTGACGGGCGCCTTCGGCACGCTGACCAAGACGCTCCGTCTCTTCCTGCAATCGGCGATGCTGGGACTCGGCGCCTGGCTCGTCCTGCAACAGGAGCTGACGGCCGGGGCGATGATCGCCGGCTCGATCCTGATGGGTCGCGCCCTCGCCCCGATCGAAAGCGCCATCGGTCAGTGGGCGCTCGTGCAGCGCGCCAGCGAAGGCTGGAAGCGGCTGGGAGAGCTGTTGTCGCGTCAGCCGGTCGAACCGGCACGCATCGCCCTCCCGCGGCCGCGAGCCCTGATCGAGGCCCAGAACCTGACGGTCGTTCCACCGGGAGAGATGACGCCCGTCCTTCGTGGCGTGACGTTCCGGCTGGAGCCAGGCCAGGCGCTCGGGGTGATCGGCCCGTCCGGCTCCGGCAAGTCCACGCTCGCGCGCGCGCTGATCGGCGTTTGGCGCGCTGCGGCGGGTCACGTGCGCCTCGATGGTGCGGCGCTCGACCAGTATGATCCCGACGTACTGGGCGGCTACATCGGCTACCTCCCGCAGCGCGTGACTCTCTTCGAGGGCACGATCGGAGAGAACATCGCCCGTCTCCGCGGCGCACCGGATGGCGAGGCGGTGGTCGCGGCCGCACGCAAGGCTGCCGCCCATGACATGATCGTGGCCCTGCCGTCCGGCTACGACACCCGGGTCTCCACGCTGGGCGGCCGCCTTTCCGGCGGCCAGATCCAGCGGATCGGCCTGGCGCGGGCCATGTACGGTAATCCGGTGTTCCTCGTTCTGGACGAGCCCAACTCGAACCTGGACAATGAGGGGTCGCTGGCCCTCAACGCGGCGATCCGCGCCATGAAGCAGGCCGGAGGGTCGGTCTTCATCATGGCGCACCGGCCCGCCGCCATTCAGGAATGCGACTTGTTGATGGTGATGGAAAACGGCATGCGCGCGGCTTTCGGCCCGCGCGACTCGGTCCTGCGCGAGATGGTCAAGAACCACACCGAGATCGTCCGAAACGCCGGCCCCGGAGGCGTTTCATGAGCCGCCCCGCTTCCTGGTCGAGCGGCAGGCCGCTCCTGATCGGGTATCTCACGCTCGGTGTTCTCGTCGGCGGCTTCGGCACCTGGAGCGCCTTCTCCTCCATTGCCGGCGCCATCGTCGTGTCCGGCCAGATCGAGGTCGCGCAGAACCGCCAGGTCGTCCAGCACCCGGATGGCGGCGTCGTCGAAAGCATCGAGGTCACGGAAGGCGCAAGCGTCCGGGCCGGCGACATCCTGCTGCGTTTCGACGGCGCGTCCCTGCGGACCGAACTTGCGATTGTCGAGGGGCAGCTCTTCGAGATGCTCGCCCGCCGCGCACGCCTCGAGGCCGAGCGCGACGACGCCGAAGCCCTCGCCTTCCGGCCCGAGCTTCTCGAGGCCGGCAAGGGACGCACCGCCGTCGCCGAGCAGGTCGAGGGCCAGCAACGCCTGTTCGTTGCGCGGCGAGAGAGTTTTGCGCAGCAGATCGACCAGCTCGGCAAACGCAAGGGCCAGATCAATAGCCAGATCCAGGGTGTTGACGCGCAGATGGCGGCACTCGGCACGCAGCTTCGCCTGATCGAGGAAGAGCTCGCAGACCAGCAGGGACTCCTTGCCAAGGGGCTCGCGCAGGCAAGCCGTGTGCTCAGCCTCCAGCGCGAAGAGGCTCGACTGCAAGGCGAACTGGGCGAACTTGCGGCCTCACGCGCGAACGCCGAGGGTCGCATCACGGAACTGGACATCGAGATCCTGCGCCTCGGCTCCTCGCGCCGCGAGGAGGCGATCACACAGCTTCGCGACTTCGGCTACCGCGAACTCGAACTGGCAGAGCGGCGGAGCGCACTGATCGAACAGATCGCAAGGCTCGATCTGCGCGCTCCGGTCTCCGGAATCGTCCTCGGCCTGCAGGTGACGACACCACGGGCCGTCATTCGCCCCGCCGATCCGGTTCTCTACCTGATCCCGCAAGACCGACCGCTGGTGATCGCCGCTCAGGTGCCGCCGATCCATGTGGATGAAGTGCGGGTCGGCCAGCCGGTCCGCCTCGTCCTCTCGGCCTTTTCCAGCCGGACCACGCCCGAACTCGCGGGACATGTATCAGTCCTTTCGGCAGATGCCATGACCGACAACCGCACGCAGGCCGCCTTCTACCGGGCAGAGATCGTGCTTGAGTCGGGCGAGATGGAAAAGTTGGAGGAGCGCACTCTTCTTCCCGGGATGCCGGTCGAAGCTTTCATCCGGACGTCGGAACGCTCTCCCATCGCTTATCTGCTCAAGCCCTTCACGGACTACCTTAACCGCGCCATGCGCGAAACGTGACGACACTAGCTGGGTGATCCTACGGTTTGATGGTTCGATCCTTTCGAAGGAATGGAAGGAAGGACTATGGGACAAGTTCGTCACGGGAGCGCCACGACCACGTTCGCCGTCAGAGCTACAATATAGCGATCGCAAGCTTCGCTCGCGCAACTGAGCCGGGAGTTGGGCCTCAATCCGAAGACGGTCGCGAAGCAGCGCAAGCGCGCGACGGTCGAGGATCTCAAGACGGGGCCGAGAGTGACCTGCCACTGGTCTTTCATCCAGCCGCGACCGGAGCCGGTTGTTGATTTATGCCTTTCGGCGTGGGTTGAGCAATCGCCCGGCGCGCGGAACTCTCATCGCGTGCAGCGGGTCGGGCGATTGCGGTGGTCAGATGCAGGGCGAAGCCTGCAGGGGTCTGGCAGCCGAGGGCCGAGTGGGGCCGCGCGGTGTTGTAGTCGGTGACCCAGGCCGCAATGAGATCGCGGGCATGGGCGAGGTTGCGGAACAGCGTCTCGTTCAAGAACTCGTCCCGCATCCTACCGTTGAAGCTTTCGACAAAGCCGTTCTGCATCGGCTTTCCGGCGCGATGTAATGCCATTCGAGCGTGAGCTTGCCCGCAAGGAGAAGGCGTTGGCCGAGGCGGCCGCGCTGATGATCCTGCGAAAAAAGGTCGAGGCGATCTGGGACCGCAGGGAGGGCGAGGGCGAATGACCTCAGGCTCGGATCGCCAGGAGATTGCCGCCCTCGTCGCTGCCGCCACAGAGGCGGGGGCCCGGCGCTCTGCCGCCTGCGCCGCAGCCGGCCTCAGCCCGCGCACCCTGCGCCTCTGGCGGGGTCCGGACGGCGGGATCCGCGAGGATCGCCGCCCCCTCGGCAGACCGCCAGGCCCCCGCCAACAAGCTCTCCGAGGAGGAGCGCGACCGGGCGTCCTTCCACTGGAAGGCCGCCTGATCCGCCTCATTGCTGGATGCGCTTCTTGTCGTCCCGCGTCTCGGGCGCGATCCGGCTGCTGCTGCCCGCTCCCAGTCGTTGGCGCGCGCACAGGCCTCGCGCCAAACGGCGATCCGGCGCGGCGGTCGGATCGAGCGCGCCGGGACGATGCTCTGCGCCCCGAGATCCGTCGCGTGTTCGAAGAGAACTGGCGGGTCTATGGCGTCCGGAAGGTCTGGCGACAGCTTGGCCGTGAAGGCTTCAATGCCGCGCGATGCACGGTGGCACGGCTGATGAAGAGCATGGGTATTCAAGGCATTGTCCGGGGCAAGCCGCACAGGACGACGATCCCGGACAAGAAGGCGCCGTGCCCGCTGGACAAGGTGAACCGCCAGTTCCGGGTATCCGCGCCCAACGTGCTCTGGGTCAGCGATTTCACCTATGTCGCCACCTGGAAGGGGTTCGTCTATGTCGCCTTCGTCATCGACGCCTATGCACGCCGCATCGTGGGCTGGCGCGTCAGCACCTCGGCCCAAGCGAGTTTCGTCCTCGATGCCCTCGAACAGGCAGTCCATGAACGCCGCCCGGCGAAGGGCATGGGACTGGTTCACCACAGCGACAGTCAAAGGATGGAAGCCAGTTCCTGGGCGGTCTGACTCTCACAGCGATGGACCATCTGGTAAGCTG
>NZ_VDEK01000048.1:0-16338 GCF_007668225.1 Cereibacter sediminicola
GCCTGAGCCTCCATGGTTATGCCCAAGTGTCCGGTCGAAACGGGGGCCAGTTCACGGATGCCCTCGATGAAGTTCATGCCCGCCCTGACGCGAAGAGCGCCGGAATTCGTCGCCGCCGTCTATGCCAGTGTCAGTGCGCTCTGGATCCTCTTCAGCGACAAGGCCGTGGCGCTGCTGGCGGAGAATCCGGCCGCCCACCATGCGGTGCAGACCTACAAGGGGCTGGGGTTCATCACCGCCTCGTCGCTGGTGCTTTACCTCGCGCTGAGGAGTGCGTGGGGCGAGCTTTCCGCCTCGAACGCCCGCCTGACCGAGGCGGAACGGCGGCTGGCGGATGTCATCCGCGGCGGCGAGGTTGGAACGTGGCAGTTCGACCTCGGAACGGGGATCATCCTCATCAACGACCGCTGGGCCGAGATGATCGGCTACAGCCGCTCCGAGATCGAGCCGGTGACGATCGATGTCTGGAACCGGATCGTTCACCCCGACGATCTGGCGCGAATGCGGGAAAAGCATGACCGGCAGTTCGCCGAGGGCAACCACGTCCTCGCCAACGAGATCCGACTCCGGCACAGGCAGGGACACTGGGTCTGGATCATGTCGCGCGGCCGCGTCACGGGCTTTGCGGCGGACGGCACGCCGGTGCTGATGTCGGGCGTCCACATGGACATCTCGCGGCGCAAGGCGCTCGAGGACGAGCTGCAGGTCGAGCGGAACCTGCTTCGCCGCGTGATGGAGACCAGCGTTTCGGCCGTTCTGGCCTTCGACGGGACGAACCGGGTCATCTTCGCCAACCGCGAGGCCGAAGCAGTTCTCGGCACACCGGCCGAGCAGCTTGTCGGCCGCACCTTCGACGATCCCGGCTGGGGCATCTCGGACGGCGATGGGGCCGAACTGCCGCTGAGCCGGTATCCGGTCATGCGGGCGGCCACCGAGAACAAGGTGCTGCGCGACCTCCGGCTGGGCGTGCAGCACCCGCAAAAGGGCGCGCGGGTGCTGTCGGTCAATGTGGCGCCGGTCGAGCAGGGCGACAGCCGGGTGCGCGTGGTTGCGGCCTTCACCGACGTGACCGAACAGATCGAGGCCGAGCGGACGCTCGGCGCCGCGGCCGAGGATGCCCTGTATCAGGCGCTGCACGATCCCATGACGCGGCTGCCCAACCGGGTTCTGTTCCGCGAATGCCTCGAGGCGGCGGTGCGGCACAGGGGGCGTCTGGCGCTGATCTTCATCGACCTCGACAATTTCAAGCAGATCAACGACCGTTTCGGCCATTTCGTCGGTGACCGGGTGATCCTCGACGTCGGGCGCAAGCTGGGGGCGGCCGTCCCGCCGGAAAGCACCGTCGCGCGGATCGGGGGTGACGAGTTCACCGTGCTCGTCCCCCTCGCGGCGGACGACAGCATCGAGGACATGGTGGCCTCGCTCGTCCGCGAGATCGAGCAGCCCGTCACCGTCGAGGGCAACATCTTCTACCTGACCGCCAGCTTCGGGGTCAGCCTGTTTCCCGAGGATGCGACGGATGCCGACACGATGGTCCGCAATGCCGATCTGGCCATGTATGCGGCCAAGGCGAAGGGGCGCAACCAGTGCGTCCGGTTCGATGCGGCCCTGCGCGAGCAGAGTTCCCAACTCGGCATCCTGGGCCAGGGGTTGCAGCGCGCGATCAGGCAGCGGCACCTGGAGCTTCACCTCCAGCCCAAGGTCGCCCTCTCGGAGGGGCGCCCGATCGTGGGGGCCGAGGCGCTTCTGCGCTGGAACGACCCGGAACTTGGCAGCATCAGCCCCGCGCGCTTCATCCCCGTGGCCGAAAGCTGTGGCCTGATCCGCTCGCTCGACCAGCATGTGACCGACCTGCTCTGCGAGCTGCTGGAGCGGTGGCGCGACAAGGGGCTTCACCTGCCGGTCTTCGTCAACATCTCGGCCGAGACGCTCGCGTCCGAGGGCTTCGCCGACTGTTTCCTCGGCAAGCTCGACCGGCTGACGATCCCGCCCGCGCGCGTCGGGATCGAGATCACCGAGGGCTCGCTGCTCGAGACCAGTCACGTCACCCGCAGCAACCTCAACCGCCTGACATCGGCCGGCATCCCGCTCTCGGTGGATGACTTCGGGACCGGCTACTCCTCGCTGGGCTACCTGCACCGGCTGGCGCTGAGCGAACTCAAGATTGACCGCAGCTTCGTGGCGCAGATCGGAACCGGGCGTGACGGGGCCGAGGCCATCGTTCGCGCGGTGCTTGCGATGGGTCGCGCCCTCGGGCTGCGGACGGTGGCCGAGGGGGTGGAGACCGGGTTCCAGTGCGACTGGCTGATCCACGAGGGATGCGATCAGGCGCAGGGCTTCCTCTTCGGCCCGCCCGTGCCGGTGGCCGAATTCGAAGGGCTGGTCGCGGGCTGGCGAAGAGAGGTCTCTCCGCCAGCGCCGGTTCATCTCGACTGACGCGGGCGGATCACTTCAGATGATGCGGCGGCGTCAGGCCCCAGACCCGGGTAGGGATGCCCGCCTGCCGCGCCTTCAGCTGCAATGACAGGTAGCGCGAATAGTGCCGCGACTGGTGCAGGTTGCCGCCGTGGAACCAGAGCCCCTCCTGCATCGTGGGCTTCCACATGTTGCGCTGCTCGCCCTCCCACGGGCCGGGGTCCTTCGTCGTGTCCGACCCCAGACCCCAGCACTTGCCGACCTTGTCGGCCACCTCGGGGCTGATCAGGTCCGCCGCCCAGCCGTTCATCGAGCCATAGCCGGTGGCATAGACCACCAGATCGGCCGGAAGCTCGGTCCCGTCCTTCAGCACGACCGAGTTTTCGGTCAGATGGCTCACGTCCGAGCCCGACTTCAGCTTGATCGAGCCGTCAATCACCAGATCGCAGGCGCCGACATCGATGTAATAGCCCGAGCCGCGGCGCAGGTATTTCATGAACAGCCCCGAGCCGTCGTCGCCGAAGTCGAGCATGAAGCCCGCCTTTTCCAGCGCCGCGTAGAAGTCGGCGTCGCGGCGCTTGATCTCCTCATATTGCGGGACGTGGAAGTCGGCCATGATCCGGTAGGGGACCGAGGCGAAGATCATGTCGGCCTTCTCGTGGTCGATGCCGTTCGCCACCGCCTGTTCGGAATAGAGACCCGAGAGGCAGACCTCCATCAGGCTGTCCGACTTCACGATATGGGTCGAGGAGCGCTGCACCATCGTGACGTCCGCTCCGCCCTCCCAGAGCGCGGCGCAGATGTCGTGCGCCGAGTTGTTGGAGCCGATCACCACCACCTTCTTGCCCCGATAGGCGTCGGGGCCGGGGTGCTGGCTCGAATGCTGCTGCTCGCCCCGGAAGATGTCCTGTCCGGGGATCACCGGCACGTTGGGCTTGCCGGACATGCCGGTGGCCAGCACCAGCTGTTTCGGCCGCAGCGTGATCTCCTCGCCGTTACGGTCCACCACCACGGTCCATTCCTGCGCCGCCTCGTCGTAGCGCGCGGATTTCGCCGTGGTCGAGGACCAGTAGTTCAGCTCCATGACCTTGGTGTACATCTCGAGCCAGTCGCCGATCTTGTCCTTGGGCGCGAAGACCGGCCAGTTGTCCGGGAAGGGGATGTAGGGCAGGTGGTCATACCAGACCGGGTCGTGCAGGCAGAGCGACTTGTAGCGCCGCCGCCAGCTGTCGCCGGGCCGCTCGTTCTTCTCGACGATGATGGTGGGCACGCCGAGCTGCCGCAGCCGGGCGCCGAGCGCGATGCCGCCCTGGCCGCCGCCGATGATCAGCACATAGGGCTGCTCCTCGGTGCCCAGCCGCTTCGCCTCGTCCTCGCGCTTCTCCTTCCAGGTCTTGCGGTTCGCATCATGGCCATGCTCGGCGCCCATCGGGCGACGCAGGCGGCGCGGCTCCTCGTGGCCCTTCAGCTCGTGCAGCGCGGTCAGCAGCGTCCAGACCTTGCCGTCCTTCATGCGGATATGGCCGGTGCCGCGCCCCGTCGCCGTCTCGAAGGTCAGCCAGCCCTCCGTGACCCCATCCGCCGCCGTCACCAGCTCACCGGGATCCAGCGCCAGCGCCTGCGGGGCAATGGCGGCAAGCTGCGCCGCGGCCATGTCGCCGATCTGACCCTTGCCCTCGCAGGTCTTGATGTTCCAGGTGAAGGCCGCCAGATCGCGCCAGAAGCCGGTCTCGAGGAAGCAGTCGGCCACCGCCTCGGCATCCTGCGCCACGAGCGCACGCTCCAGTTCCGCGACCAGCGCGGCAAGCGCCAGGTTTTCGCTGTTGTCGAGCATTCGGTTCCTCCCTTTTGTTCGATGGCACGATGATGCGGCGGCCGGGCCCTTCGCCAAACGACAAATCCCGAAGTCATGTTTTCAGGCACTTGCCCGGCAGGGGTGTTGCACCGCGTGCAACACCTGTGGCCGTAGCCGCGGGGCCCCCGCCTAAAGCCTCGGTTCGCGGACGGGGTGGGGCCTGCTACGATCCGCGCGCCGCACGCCGGGAGGGGCGAGCGGAAAGGGGAGGATGCGATGGACCTGCACCTGAACCATGTGCGCGAGATCGAGGCCGTGGCCGAGGGCCGGAGTTCGGCGCGGGACGCGGCGGTGGTCGAGAGCTGGATGCGGTGCCTGACCAAGCACCGGCTGAACCCGGCCGCCCGTTCCGAGGCCTACATCCTGCCCGAGGCGGCGCTGCGCGAACATCGCCAGCGATCCGAGGATCTGATCGCCATCGCGCGCTCGGGGATCGAGAATCTCTACGCGCTGGTGGCGGGCCAGAATTATGTGCTGCTGCTGGCCGATCGCGCCGGGGTGACGGTCGAGTATCTGGGCGACGAGGCGCACAAGCAGGCGCTGCGCCAGAGCGGCCTGTGGCTCGGCGCCGAATGGTCCGAGGAGAGGGCGGGCACATGCGCGCTCGGGGCCTGCATCGAGACGGGGGAGGCGCTGGTGATCCATCAGACCGACCATTTCGACAGCACCCACACGGGCCTCTCCTGCACCGCCGCCCCGATCTATGACACAGCGGGACGGCTGACGGCGGTGCTCGACATCTCGCTTCTCTGCTCGCCGCGGGCGAAGGCCAGCCAGTCGCTGGCGCTGAACCTCGTGCAGGCCTCGGCGCGGCGGATCGAGATGGCGAACCTGATGGCCGAGAACCGCCGCGAGTGGGTGCTGCGCCTGTCGCGCTCGCCCGAGTTTCTCGATGTCGATCCCGAGGCGGCGCTGTCGCTCGACGGCTCGGGCCGGGTGCTGGGCATGACGCATGGGGCGGCACGGATTCTGGCGCGGGCGACGGGGTGCGACTGGCGGCGGGCGGGCGATCTGATCGGCCGTCCGCTGCCGGATTTCCTGAACCTCACGACGGAGCGGCTCGAGGCGCTCACCCGGCAGCGTCCGGCCGCCGAGAGGTTCATCGAAACCCGCGACGGCCACCGCCTCTTTGCCCACGCGATCGAGCCCCGGCGCCTTCCGATGAAGATGCCCGCGGCGAGGGGCCAGCTTTCGCCCGCGCTGAGGGGGCTTGCGGGGGACGATCCCTCGATGACGGCGCTGCTGCGGGCGGCCGCGGCGCTGGCGGTCCGGCCGCTGCCGATCTCGATCGAGGGCGAGACGGGGGCGGGCAAGCTGACGCTCGCGCGGGCGATCCACGACGCGGGGGGCACGGGGCCCCTCGTCGTCGTCCATTGCGCCGAGGTGGGAGATGACGAGGCGCTGCTCTTTGGCCGGGCTGCGGCGCGGCGCACCGATCAGGGGCTGATCGCGGCGGCCGAGGGCGGGACGCTGGTGCTGCACCGGGTCGAAGAGCTTGGGCCGCGGGTGCAGGCCCGTCTCATGCGGTTGGCGGCCGAGGGAACCTATCTTCCGGTGGGGGCTGTGCGGCCGGTGCCCGCCCGGCTGCGGCTGATCTCGACCCTTGCGCATGAGGCGCCGGGTCTGCGCGCCGATCTCGTGCATCGGCTGGGCCCGCGGCTGCGTCTGCCGGCGCTGCGCGACCGGGCCGACCGGCTGTGGCTGGCCGAACGCGCACTGGCGGCCGAGGGGGCAGAGCTGTCCTTCTCGGCCGAGGCGCTGGCCGTGCTGGCTGCCCACGGCTGGCCCGGCAACCTGCGCGAGCTGTCGCACCTGGCGGCAACGCTGCGCGCCACGGTCGAGGGGCCGGTCGTGCGGGTGGAGGATCTGCCGCCGCCGCTGAACGCCGCGCCGCCGCGCCGGCCCGAGGCCGAGGGCGCCGTGCTGGCCCAGCTTTTGCGGCAGACCGGCGGGAACATCTCCGAGACGGCGCGGCGGATGGGCGTAAACCGCTCGACGGTGCACCGGCAGATCCGGCGGCTGGGCATGACACGCTGAGGGCTCAGCGCGCCGCGGGCGCTGGCGGCTGACGCCCGGTCTGGCGCAGGATCTCGCGCGTGAGGGCGGCCATCAGCGCCCGGTCCCCGCCGCGCCGTTCGACCAGCACGAACTCCACCGTCTCGAGCGGCGGCAGCATGTCGGCCGGCACCTCGCGCAGCCCCTCGGGCGTCAGCCCGCGCGGCTGCACGAAGACGCCCATGCCCGCCCGTGCCGCCGCCGTCAGCCCGCTCAGCGACGAGCAGGTGCAGCTGATCAGCCAGGGAAGCTGCGCCTGTTCCAGCGCATCGAGTGCGGCCGCACGGGTGATGCTGGGGGCCGGGAACGAGATCAGCGGCAGCGGCCGCCGCCGGGCCACCAGATCGGGGTCGCGAGCCAGCCAGACCAGCGGTTCGCGCGCGACGACATGGCCGCGCTTCTCGCCCAGCCGCCGCTTGGCCAGCACGAGATCGATGCGTCCCATCTCCTGTTCGGCAAAGAGCGCGGCCGACAGGGCGACCGTCAGCTCCAGATCGACCGAGGGATTGGCCGCGGAAAAACCGCGCAGGATCGAGGGCAGGGGCCCGTTCACCATGTCTTCCGACAGTCCGAAGCGCAGCCGCCCGCGCAGCCGGCTCTGCAGGAACTGGGCTTCGAGCCGGTCGCTGATGTCGAGAAGGGCGCGGGCCTCGGCCAGCAGCATCTCGCCGGCCGCAGTGGGGGCGACACGGTGCGTGTCGCGGTCGAACAGGCGGCGGCCCAGATGATCCTCGAGCCGGCGCACATGCTGGCTCACCGTCGATTGCGCCAGCCCCAGCCGCGTCGCGGCAAGGCTGAAGCTGGCGGTGTCGTGCACGGCCAGGAAACTGCGCAGCTGCCCAAGGTCCAGCATCTATCGCATAATCCGATAAGCGTTATCCTTTGTATTCGGATGAGCGATAGCACAAAAGGGAAAGCCGTGCCATCCCGGAGGTCGCCGTGCGAAGATACCTGCCCGACAACTTCACCTTGCTCATCACCGCCGCAGTGTTGATCGCCTCGCTGCTGCCCGCGCGCGGGGGCTTTGCCGAGGGGTTCGGGCTTGCCACCGACCTTGCGATTGCCTTGCTGTTCTTCCTGCACGGCGCCCGGCTCGAGGCGGCGACGGTGCGGGCGGGCTTCCTGCACTGGCGGCTGCAACTGGTGATCCTCGGGCTCACCTTCCTGCTGTTTCCCGCGCTCGGGCTGGCGCTGGGGCTGGTGCCCGAGACGCTGCTTCCGCACGGGCTCTATCTCGGCCTGCTCTACCTCTGCCTGCTGCCCTCGACGGTGCAAAGCTCCATCGCCTTCACCGCCATCGCCGGAGGCAACGTGCCGGCTGCGGTCTGCGCGGCCTCGCTGTCGAACATCCTTGGCGTGGTGATCTCGCCCTTCCTTGTCGGCCTGCTCTTCACGGTGGGCGGCGGGGGCGGGATCTCGGGCGATGCCGTGGTCAAGATCCTGCTTCAGCTGCTCGCGCCCTTCCTGCTGGGGCAGCTGCTGCAACCCTGGATCGGCGGCTGGCTGCGCGCGCGCAAGAAGCTGCTGATGCCGGTGGATCGCGGTTCGATCCTGATGGTGGTCTATCTCGCCTTCAGTCACGCCATGGTCGAGGGCGTCTGGAACGACTTCTCGCTGCGCGACATCGGCGTGGTTCTGGCGCTCGATGTGCTGCTTCTGGCCTTGGCGCTGGGGATCAGCCTGCTGGTGAGCCGCAAGCTCGGCTTCGCGCGTGAGGACGAGATCGCCATTGTCTTCTGCGGCTCGAAGAAGAGCCTGGCCAGCGGGGTGCCCATGGCGAACGCGATCTTCCCGGCCGCGACAATCGGGGCCATCGTCCTGCCGCTGATGCTGTTCCACCAGATCCAGCTGATGGCCTGCGCGATGCTGGCGCAGCGTTACGCCGCCCGCGCGGCGGCCAGGGAGGCGAGGGCCGCCCGCGCCTGAGCGATCACGCGACCCGGCGGCCTCGTGTGGCCGAGCGGTAGTTGGCAGCCAGATCGTTGAAGCGGTCGCCCTGCACGGCAATGTGCTCGCGCATCACGGCCGTCACCCCCTCGGCATCGCCGGCCACAAGGGCAGCGAAGATCGCCCGATGCTGGCGCAGGCTCTCGGCCATGCGCCCGCGCACGCGCAACTGCAATCGGCGGAAGGGCTTGAGCCGGCGGTGCAGCCGGTCGGCCTCGCCCGCAAGGAAGCGGTTGCCCGAGGCGCGGTAGATCAGATGGTGGAAATCGTGGTTCGCGCGGTAGTAGGCCTCGATCTCCTGCCGTTCGGCCGCGGCCTCGCAGGCCAGAAGCGCCGCCTCGATCGCCGCCTGATCCTCGGCCGCCATGCGCCGGGCGGCGTAGCGCCCGCAGAGCGCCTCGATCTCGGCCATCACGTCGAACATCTCGACCACATCCTCGAGCGCGGGATAGCGCACGAAGGCGCCGCGACGGTGGCGCAGCTCCACGAGGCCTGAGGCCGCCAGCGCCTGGAACGCCTCGCGCAGGGGCGTTCGCGACACCTTGAACCGCTCGGCCAGGCTGACTTCGTCCAGCCTCGCCCCATCGGCGAAATGTCCTTCGACGATCATCTCTTCGAGCGCCTCGCGGATCTGGTCCGTCCGGCGGTCCACCGTGACATCAGCCATTAGCTGTATCCATGAAATAAGGTTCTTGCATACAATACGCTTGACCTGTCATACATTCAACGACAACCTGCGTGCATATGTCCTATTTCGATGCCTTTGGGAGGAGGTTTCCGATGAAACTAGCCAAGATCGCGGCACTGGCCGCGCTACCCCTCTGTGTCGGCGCGGTCAGCGCCGAAGAGCTGCGCCTGTCGCACCAGTTCGCACCCGGAGACCTGCGTCACCGCGTGGCGCAGATGGTGGCCGACGATGTGGCCGCGGCCGATGTGGATCTGTCGATCCGCATCTTCCCGTCGGGGTCGCTCTTCAAGGCGACCGAGCAGTATGTGCCGCTGACCCGCGGTCAGCTCGACATGACGGTGCTGCCCCTGTCCTATGCGGGCGGCCAGCGGCCCGAATACAACCTCACCCTGATGCCCGGCCTGATCAAGAGCCACGACCACGCCGCGCGGGTGAACGATTCTCCCTTCATGGAGGAGATCGAGCGGCTGCTGAACGAGGATGACGCGATGACCCTCGTGCGCGGCTATCTGGCCGGTGGCTTCGCCAGCACGGGCGAGTGCATCACCCGCCCCGAGCATGTGCAGGGCAAGACCGTGCGCGCCGCCGGCAAGGGCTTTGAGGAGATGCTGCAGGCCGCAGGGGCCTCGATCTCGTCCATGCCCTCGTCCGAGACCTACAACGCCATGCAGCAGAACGTGCTTCAGGCGCTGAACACCTCGTCCTCGTCCTTCGTCTCGTTCCGCCTCCAGGAGCTGGCCAAGTGCTACACGCCGGCCTCGGACGTCGCGCTGTGGTTCATGTACCAGCCGATCCTGATCAACAAGACCACCTTCGAGCGGCTCTCGCCCGAGCAGCAGGAGGCGCTGCGTGCGGCCTCCGAGCGGGCCGAGGCCTACTATTTCGAAGAGGCCAAGAAGGAGGATGCGGCCTCGATCGAGGTGTTCCGCGAGGCGGGCGTCGAGATCGCCGAGATGACGCAGGAGGATTTTGACGCCTGGCGGACGCTGGCCGAAAGCTCGTCCTACCGCCTCTTTGTCGAGCAGGTGCCGGACGGGCAGAAGCTGCTGGACATGGCCCTTTCGGTCGAATGATCCGCCGCGGGGCGGCCTCGCGCCGCCCCGCCCGCCGGGCCCCGGCCCCTTCTGACCCGGAGTGACTCGATGTCCGGAACCCTTGCGGCAGCGCCGGCCCGGTCGGGCGGCAATGCCTTCATCCGAACGGTCCATGCCATCTCGACGGTCTGCGGCTGGACCGCCGCGGCCTTCACGGTGATCGCGCTGTTCGTGACCTGCCACATGATCCTCGTCCGTGCGGTGCTGAACCAGTCCACGATCTGGCAGACCGAGGCGGTGATCTACCTGATGATCGCGGCCACGACGGTCGGCCTGCCCTACGTCCAGCGCCTGCGGGGGCATGTGAACGTGGATCTCGTGCCCCACATGCTGCCGCGGCGCGTGCGGCGCGTGCTGGCCTATGTCGTGCTGATCTCGACCATTGCCGTGATGGCGGTGCTGGCCTGGTATGCGTTCGACGTCTGGCATCAGGCCTTTGACCGCAACTGGAAGTCCTCGACCGTGTGGGCCGCGCCGCTGTGGGTGCCCTATCTGGCGATGCCCGTGGGCTTCGGCCTCTTCATCCTGCAACTGGTGGCGGATCTGGTGGGGCTCATCACCGGCGCCGAGCCGCCCTTCGGCATCGAGGACCATTGATGGACCCGCTTGTTCTCGGCCTTCTCGTGGCCGTCGTCACCATCATCGTCCTGTTCTCGGGCGTCTCGGTCGCCGTGGGGCTGCTGATCGTCTCGGCCGTGTTCCTGCTGATCTTCGACGGGGCACGCTCGCTCGAGATGATGCCCGAGATCTTCTTCGCCGATCTCAACAGCTTCACCATCCTGTCGATCCCGATGTTCATCATCATGGGGGCCGCCATCGCCTCGACCCGCGCCGGGGCCGACCTGTTCGAGGCGCTCGAACGCTGGCTGACGCGCGTGCCCGGCGGGCTGGTGGTCTCGAACCTCGGGGCCTGCGCGCTCTTTGCGGCCATGTCGGGTTCGAGCCCGGCCACCTGCGCGGCCATCGGCAAGATGGGCATCCCCGAGATGCAGAAGCGCGGCTATCCCGACGGCGTGGCCGCGGGCGCCATCGCGGCCGGCGGCACGCTGGGCATCCTGATCCCGCCCTCGGTCACGCTGATCGTCTATGGCATCGCGACCGAGACCTCGATCGGCCGGCTGTTCCTGGCCGGGATCATCCCGGGGCTCCTTCTGACCCTGCTCTTCATGGCCTGGGCCATCTTCGCCACCTGGCGTTCGGGCAACACGGCCGTGCTGTCGCCGCGCCACTACAGCCTGCGCGAACGGTTCGAGATCCTGCCCCGCGTGGTGCCCTTCCTCGTGGTGATCGCGGGCGTGCTCTACGCCATGTATGGCGGCATCGCCACGACGTCCGAGACGGCGGCGGTGGGCGCGGTGCTCTGCCTCGTGATGGCGATCGTCATCTACGGGCTCTGGAAGCCGCGGGCGATCTGGGGCGTGCTGCGCGACAGCACCCGCGAGAGCGTGATGATCCTCTTCATCATGGCCGCGGCTGGGGTCTTTGCCTACATGATGTCCTCGCTCTTCATCACCCAGTCCATCGCGCAGTGGATTGCCGCGCTGGACGTCAACCGCTGGGTGCTGATGGGGCTCATCAACCTCTTCCTGCTGGTGGCCGGCTTCTTCCTGCCGCCGGTCGCGGTGATCCTGATGACGGCGCCGATCCTGCTGCCGATCCTGCAGGCCGCGCAGTTCGACCCCTACTGGTTCGCCATCATCCTGACGATCAACATGGAGATCGGGCTGATCACTCCGCCGGTGGGCCTGAACCTGTTCGTCATCAATTCCATCTCGCCCAACATCTCGCTCCGCACGATCCTGTGGGGCTCGGCACCCTTCGTCGGATGCATGATCGCGGCCATCGTGATCCTCTGCATCGTGCCCGAGCTGGTCACATGGCTGCCGGATCTGGTGATGGGCCCGCTCTGAGGGAGAAGACATGAGCCGCATCGCCTTCTTCGCTGATCTCATGGGCACGCTGTTCGAGCGGCATGCCCTTGGCGCGCCGGCGCCCAGCCGGACGCCGGTCGAGGAACTCTGCGCGGCGCTGCTTTCGGCGCCGGGCGAGGTGTCGGGCGTCCGCCTGGCGCGGGACATCCTCTCGCACTACCGGGCGATGGGGGCCGACGAGCGGGCGGACTTCTTCCGCCATCTCGCCACCGCGCTCGATCTGGATGCCGATCGGGTGATCGCGGCGGCCACACGCTACCGCGACGGAGGCGGGCCGTCGGCGCTGGCCGACCTCTGCCGCGAGGCCGAGCCCCGCCGGCAGGAGCTGCTGCGCCGGATGAACCAGGCGCCCGGCGCCACGGAAGAGCTGGTGCGGATGCGGCTCGACCTGCTGCGCCTCTTGCCCGAGGCGCCCGAGCTGGCCGCGATCGACGCCGACTTCCAGCATCTCTTTTCCAGCTGGTTCAACCGCGGCTTTCTCGTGCTGCGCCACATCGACTGGCGCACCCCCGCCAACATCCTCGAGAAGATCATCGAATACGAGGCCGTCCACGCCATCAACGACTGGGACGACCTGCAAAGGCGGCTCAGGCCGTCGGACCGGCGCTGCTTTGCCTTCTTCCATCCCGCCATGCCCGAAGAGCCGCTGATCTTCGTCGAGGTGGCCCTCTGCAGGGGCACGCCCGGCTCGGTGCAGGCGCTGCTGGCCGAGGGTCGCACGCCGCTGCCCGCGGCCGATTGCGACACGGCGGTGTTCTATTCCATCTCGAACTGCCAGGAGGGGCTGCGCGGCATCTCCTTCGGCAACTCGCTGATCAAGCAGGTGGTCGAGGAACTGCGCCGTGACCTGCCGGCGCTGCGCCGCTTCGTCACCCTCTCGCCGGTGCCGGGCCTGTCGCGGTGGCTCGCCGGGATCGCACCCGACCGGCCCGAGGCCGCGCGGCTGCTGGCCGCCGGGGCCGCGGCCGATCCCGAGACCATGGCCCCCGAGGTCCAGACCCTGCGTCGCCTCACCGCCGAATATCTGCTGCAGGCCCGGCGGCCGGACGGGCTGCCGGTCGATCCGGTCGCGCGCTTCCACCTTGGCAACGGCGCGCTCCTGCACGAGATCCACGCGCTGGCCGACGTCTCGGCCAATGGCTTCCGCCAGTCCTGCAGCGCGATGGTCAACTATCTCTACGACCTCTCGCAGGTCGAGACCAACACCGAGGGCTTCCTGACCGGCAAGGTCGTCGCCGCCTCGAAGAAGGTTCAATCCCTGCTTGCGCAGGGCTCCACGACAGGAAGAAAGTCATGACCAGTCCGCTTTACGACGCACTCGTTGCCCCTCTGGCGCGGCGCACCACGCCCGTCCTGTTCGACGCCGAGGGGCGCGGCCTGACCGGGGCCGAGCTTCACGCGAAGGCCATGGGGCTGGCTGCGGCGCTGGCGGGGCTGGGGCTGAAGCCGGGCGACCGGATGGCGGTGCAGATTGACAAGAGCCCGCGGGCGCTTGCGCTCTATCTGGCGGCGCTGTCGGCCGGGGTGGTGTTCCTGCCGCTGAACACGGCCTACACCGCGGGCGAGGTGGATTATTTCGTCGGCAATGCCGAGGCCGCGCTCCTGGTGGGCGATCCGTCCCGCGCCGAGACCCTCGCGCCCGTCGCCGCCCGCCACGGCGCCCGGTTCGAGACGCTGGATGCCGCAGGCGAGGGCAGCCTGACCGAGCTGGCCCGCCTTGCGGGGCCGAGCTTCACGCCGGTCGGGCGCGCCGCCGGGGATCTGGCGGCGATCCTCTACACCTCCGGCACCACGGGCCGCTCCAAGGGGGCGATGCTGAGCCAGTCGAACCTGCTCTCGAACGCCGAGGTGCTGGTGCAGGAATGGCGCTTCACCGAGCGGGACGTGCTGCTTCACGCCCTGCCGATCTTCCACACGCACGGGCTGTTCGTCGCGACCAACGTCGTCCTGCGCTCGGGCGGGTCGATGATCTTCCTGCCGGGGTTCAAGATCGATCAGGTGATCGCGGCGCTTCCGCGGGCGACGAGCATGATGGGCGTGCCGACCTTCTACACGCGTCTGCTGGATGACCCCCGGTTCGACCGCGACCTCGTTGCGCACATGCGCCTCTTCACCTCGGGCTCGGCGCCGCTTCTGGCCGAGACCCATGTGCAGTTCGAAGAGCGCACCGGGCACCGCATCCTCGAACGCTACGGCATGACCGAGACGAACATGAGCACCTCGAACCCCTATGACGGCGCCCGAAAGCCCGGCACGGTGGGCCGCCCTCTGCCGGGGGTGGAGCTGAAGATCACCGATCCCGTCACCGGAGAGGACCTGCCGCAGGGCGAGCCCGGCATGATCGAGGTGCGCGGTCCGAACGTCTTCCAGGGCTACTGGCAGATGCCCGAGAAGACCCGCGAGGAGCTGCGCGAGGACGGGTTCTTCATCACGGGCGACATCGGCGTGATCGACCCGGACGGCTATGTGAGCATCGTGGGCCGGCAGAAGGATCTCATCATCACGGGGGGCTACAACGTCTATCCCAAGGAGATCGAGCTGGTGCTCGACGAGCAGCCGGGCGTTCTCGAGAGCGCGGTGATCGGGGTTCCCCACCCGGACTTCGGCGAGGCGGTGGTGGGGGTGATCGTGCCGCGGCCCGGGGCCGAGGTCGATGGCGCCGCTCTCGAGGCTGCGATGGCGCAAAGTCTTGCGCGGTTCAAGCAGCCCAAGCACATCGCCATCGTCCCCGAGCTGCCGCGCAACACGATGGGGAAGGTGCAGAAGAACCTGCTCCGACAGGATTTCGCCTCCCTCTTCGCCTGAGCCGGATACTACCCGTCCCCCGGACACGGGCGCGCCCGAGCCACGCTCCCGCAAGACTGGCTCGGCCTCCCGACAGCCTGCGGGAACACGGTGGAAACCGTGCGACTGGTTGACTGACCTTAGAGCGGGCCGGAAACGGTGGCGACCCCGCCGGTTGCATGGACCAGCGGATCGCTTCAATATTGGGCAGCCCCCTCAGGACACACGGGGGGCCGATACGCGGTGAAACCCCGCCTCCCGCGCCGTAGTGGGCCGAGTTCCGGCTGCGGGGCGAGATCCTTTCCTAGGAGATCGGGTTCGTGCCGGTCGAGATGCGCCAGAGAGCGGTGTCACGTCCGCTCCCGCAACCTCCTCGGTCGAGATCATGCCGGCCAAGGCCGGCGCCTGCGCGGGATTGTGGAGTTGTACCCCCTCGGATCTTGCACACTTGATTCGCCTGCTGGTCAGCGACTGATTGGGCGGGGGAATGGCGCGCGTGTCCGGCGCGTTCGGCTCGGGCACCGAAAGCGTCACACCGTCAGTACGATCTGGACGCGACGCCCACGCGCGGGCGGTCCGATAGACGAGGTTGTATCGACCCAGTGAAAATCTGCTCATACTACAAGGAGTAAGGTAGCAATGAGTGTGACGATGGACGACCCGAACAAGCGGTGGATGGCGAAGCGCAAGGCGGCGCTCGTGGTAGAGATCATCCAGGGGAAGACCACGGTGGCCGAGGCCAGCCGGTGCTATGATCTCTCGCCGTCCGAGATCGAGGGATGGGTCGAGGATGCCAAGCGGAGGATGGATATCGAAGGGGACCGTGGCCGCGGTGCGGCCGCGTAAGCCCCCAAGATGGCGCTCCGCGCCAACCCGCGCGACATCCGCGAGCAATACGAGAAGCAGTTGAAGGATCTCCAGGAGGCTTACGGCGAAGCGATGCTGGAGCTCCGGGCCAAAAAAAGCTGGCGGCCCTCATGGAGCGGGAGGACGGCACTTGATCCGGACGCTCCCTGCCGCAAGCACGGGATGTCGGAAGGGACGTTTCATGCCTGGAAGGCGTAGTATTCCGGAATGACGGTGTCTGAGGCGAAGCGGCTGAAGGCGCTCGAGGATGAAAACACCAAGCTGAAGCGGCTCCTGGCCGAGCAGATGCTCGACATGGCGGCGATGAAGGAACTCCTTTCAAAAAAATGGTGACGCCCGCCGTGAAGCGCGAGGCTGTCGCGCATCTGAAGGCCCATCTCGGGCTATCGGAACGGCGGGCGTGCGAGATTGCCGGTTCAGACCGCAAGATGGTGCGCTACCAGTCGCAGCGCGCGCCGGACACGGCGCTGCGCGGTCGGCTGCGGGATCTGGCCAATGAACGACGCAGGTTCGGGTATAGGCGTCTGTTTGTGCTCTTGCGGCGCGAAGGCGAGGCGTCGGGGATCAACCGCATCTACCACTCTACCGCGAAGAAGGGTTAACGGTGCGTAAACGCAAAGCGCGCCGCAAGGCCATTGGCACAAGGGCCCCGATCCTGATCGAAGCGCGGGCCAATGCGCGCTGGTCGCTCGACTTCATGCA
>NZ_VDEK01000049.1:0-16204 GCF_007668225.1 Cereibacter sediminicola
GTCGTCCATCGTCACACTCATCGCTACGTCTCTCCTTGTAGCATGAGCAGATTTTAACTGGGTCGATACATCGTTGCGAAACAGGCCCAGTTCGTAGCGCACCGATGAGGTGCCCACATGCGCCACCCTCAGGCCCGCGGTGATCCGGTCGGGATAGCCCATCTCGGAATGGTAGCGGCAGCCGGTCTCGACCACGAGGCCGATCCGCTCGCCCTGTCCGGGATCGAGCAGCCCGGCCTCGATCAGCCAGCCGTTCACCGTCGCGTCAAACAGCGCGTAATGGACGACGTTGTTCAGATGCCCGTAGGCGTCATTGTCCATCCAGCGCGTGCTGTGCTCTCGAAAGGCACGGTAGCCCGCGCGCAGACCCGGCGCGGGCCGGCGGTCAGACAAGACCTTCGGCCCGAGCCCAGTCCGCGGTCCGTTCCAGCGCGCGGCCCATCCGTCCAAGGATGCGCGCCACATCGGCTTCGGTCACGATCAGCGGCGGGCAGAGCGCGAGCGTGTCGCCGAGCGCGCGGCAGATGAGCCCCTCTTCGGCCGCGAAGGCCGCGGCGCGCGCGCCCACCTTGCCCGCGGGTTCGAAGCCCCGCTTCGTCGCGCGGTCGGCCACCATCTCGATGGCCGCGATCAGGCCGATGCCCCGGACCTCGCCCACCAGAGGATTGGCACCAAGAGCCCTCAGCCCCTCCTGGAACGGCGCCTCGAGACGGGCGGCATTCCCCATCAGATCGCGTTCCTCGATGATCTTCAGGTTCTCGAGCCCCACGGCCGTGGCGACTGGATGGCCCGTGCCGGTGAAGCCGTGGCCCAGCGTCCCGAGCTTCTCGGTATGATCGGCAATGATCTGGTACACCGCATCGGTCATCAGCACCGCCGCCAGGGGCATGTAGGAGGAGGTCAGCTGCTTCGACGTCACGAGGATGTCAGGGGTGAAGCCGAACTTCTCGCAGCCCCAGCGCGCGCCCGTCCGGCCAAGGCCGTTGATGACTTCGTCCGAGACGAGCAGGATGTCGTATTTCCGGCAGAGCGCCTCGATCCCGGCCCAGTAGCCCTCGGGCGGCACGATCACCCCGCCCGCGCCCATCACCGGCTCGCCGATGAAGGCCGCGATTGTCTCGGGGCCTTCGGCGAGGATCGTCTCCTCGGCCTCGCGCAAGAGGCGCGCGCAGAAGTCGGCCTCGCTCTCGCCCTCGGCGCCGAAGCGCCAGTGGTGCGGGCAGGTCAGGTGGACAACCGGGATCGCCGGCAGGTCAAAGCCCTTGTGGTTGACGGGCAGCCCCGTCAGCGAGCCCGAGGCGATGGTGATGCCGTGGTAGCCCTTGATGCGCGAGAGGAACTTCTTCTTCTCGGGCCGCCCGAGGGCGTTGTTCAGGAACCAGACGAGCTTGACCACCGTGTCGTTCGCCTCGGAACCCGAGTTGGTGAAGAAGACCCGCGTCAGGGTCTCGGGCGTCATCTCGACCAGCTTCTCGGCCAGCCGGATCTGCGGCTCGTGCGCCTTGCCGGCAAAGGTGTGGTAATAGGGCAGCTCGGCCATCTGCCGGGCCGCGGCCTCGGCCAGACGCTTCTCGGAAAAGCCCACGGCCACCGACCAGAGCCCCGCGAGCCCCTCGATATACTCGCGGCCCTCGCTGTCATAGACATGCACGCCGTCGCCTCGCGCAATGATCACCGGGCCATTGCGCTCGTGCGCGCGGGCATTCGTGTAGGGATGCAGCGAATGGGCAATGTCGGCGGCAGCAAGCGAGTTCGAAAGGCTGTTCATCATAAGGCCATGTGAGGGTTGCATCTTTGGATCTAGCCGGTTGCAGGCGATTTGTCGATCTTTGTTCCCTGCCCGACCACCGCCATTTCCGGCGGTGCACGGATCGTCTCCGGGACAGGTTCGACCAAAGCATCTTCTCACGACGCACAAGAGTTGCGCAACGGGCCAAGTGGATTGAGGCAAATTGCGCCACACCGACCGCCGAAGCCCAGAGCGCGGATGCGGCAGTGCTTGACGCCTCCGGTCTTCTGGCCAAGGATGGCCAAGACATACCGGGCTTGTCCCGGACCGGCATTCGCGCCCCGTATCCAGTTGGTTCTCCACCTGGAGCGGGGCTTTTGCGTTCTGGAGCCCATGAAGCGACGCATCGACCTCGGACTTCTCTATTCCCGCTCGGGCAGCTACGCGCTGATCTCGGAAGCCTGCCGCACCGGCGCACTGGCGGCCGTGGCCGAGGTGAACGCGGGGCCGGGCGACCTGGAACTCGTGCCGGTCGAGCGCGATCCCTGTGGCAACATCGACCTCTATGCCCCTCTGTGCGAAGATCTTCTTGCGAATGAGGGGGTGAGGCATGTCGTGGGCTGCGTCACCTCCTGGAGCCGCAAGGAGGTGATCCCGACGCTCGAAAAGGTGGGCGGCACGCTCTGGTATGCTGTACCCTACGAAGGGTTCGAGGCGTCGGATCATGTGGTCTACACCCATGCCTGCCCGAACCAGCATCTGCTGCCCCTGCTCGACTGGGCTTTCCCCGCCTTCGGGCCCCGCGCCTATCTGACCGGCTCGAACTACATCTGGGGCTGGGAGATGAACCGCCTCGCACGCGAGCGGATTGCGGCGGCCGGTGGTGCGGTGCTGGGCGAGCGGTATCTGCCGATCGGCTCGCTCGAGATCGGGCGCATGATCGAGGAGATCCGCGCGACGGCGCCGGACTTCATCCTGAACTCGCTGATCGGGCCCTCGTCCTACGCCTTCCTCACGGCCTACCACGCGCTCGGCCGCGAGGATGCCCGGTTCCGCCCGGACCGCTGCCCTGTCCTCTCCTGCAACCTGACCGAATGCGAGCTGCCGGCCATCGGACAGGCGGCCGAAGGGCTGATCGCGGCCGGGCCCTACTTCCGCGGCGAAGGCCGGTTCGGCAGCTCGCACGAGGCGGCGGCCCATGCCGCGGTGATCGAGCTTGCGCGGCTGCTCGACGGGCGGCCGGGCGCCGAGCGGCTGCCGCTCTCGGCGCTGCTCGAGGCGGCGGCTCCGGGGATCGTGGACCCGCACACCCATCACACGCGGCTACCCGTCCTGATCGCGCAGGTGGCGCAGGGACGGTTCGTCGTGCGCGAGCGCCTGCCCGCGCGGGCGGGCGATCCCTACCTGACCCACCCCACGCCTGCGCGGCCCACCACGCTCCGGGTCGTGTCATGAGGCGCGGCGTCCGGCACCAGAACCTTGGCGGCGCGCGGGCGGTGATCCTGCACCGGCCGCACCCGGTCGTGCAGGCCCTGACGCGCCAGCTTCAGGCGATCGGGCTGGAGGTGTCCGCCTGCTGGCCCGAGCTTGAGCCGCAGGCCCTCTCGGCCGATTTCATCTTTTTTGACGCGGACATGGGGCACGATGCTCAGTTTCCGTGGAAACCCGGCGAGAGCCCGATGCCCATGATCGCACTGATCGGCTCGGAGGCGCCGGGGCGCATCGAATGGAGCCTTCAGGCCGGCGCCCACGCCCAGCTTCTCAAGCCCATCGGCGACAGCGGCGCCTATTCGGCGCTGCTGATCGCGCGGACGGCCTTCGATGCGCACCGGGCGCTGTCGGCCGAGATCGCGGACCTGAGGCGGCGGCTCGACCAGCGCCAGACGGTCGTGCAGGCGGTGACGCTGATCGCCGCCCGCGGCAAGGGAGAGGCCGCCGCCTACGACCAGCTTCGCCAGATGGCGATGGCCTGGCGGGTGAGCATCGAAGAGGCCGCGCATCGCATCGTGGCAAGCCAGGGAGGGCCGGATGACCGACGCAACCGCGGCTGAACGCCCCGTCCGCGCGAAAGGCGCCCTGCGCCGGCTGGCCGAGCGGCCGCTTGCGCTGTTCGGGCTGTTCCTGATCCTGCTCGTGGTGGGCGGCGCGGTCTTCGCGCCCCTGATCGCCCCCTTCGACCCGAGCGCGCAGCATTTCGACGGTCTCACGATCGAGGGCGCCCCCCTGCCGCCCGGAGGCGCGTTCCTGCTCGGGACCGACCTGCTGGGCCGCGACCTCTTCTCGCGCATCCTGTGGGGCGCGCGGACCTCGCTCATCATCGGGGTGGCGGCGAACGGGCTTGCCCTCGTGATCGGGACGCTCGTGGGGCTGGCCGCGGGCTATTTCCGCGGCTGGATCGGGGCGGTGCTCATGCGCTTTACCGACCTGATGATGGCCTTCCCGGCGCTGCTGCTGGCGATCTGCCTCGCCGCGATCTTCCAGCCCTCGCTCTGGATCGTGGCCATGGTGATCGCCTTCGTGAACTGGGTGCAGACCGCGCGGGTGATCTTCACCGAGACCTCGGCGCTGTCCGAACGTGAATTCATCGCGGCCGAGCGCACCCTCGGCGCGGGCACGGGACGGATCCTCTTCCGCCATATCCTGCCCCACCTTCTGCCCACCATCATCGTCTGGGGCACGCTCGGCATCTCGACCACTGTGCTGCTCGAGGCCACGCTCTCCTACCTCGGCGTGGGGGTACAGCCGCCGACGCCCAGCTGGGGCAACATCATCTTCGAGAACCAGACCTACTTCCAGTCGGCGCCCTGGCTGGTGTTCATCCCAGGTGCCGCGATCCTGCTGCTGGCGCTGGCCTTCAACCTCGTCGGAGACGCGCTGCGCGACGTCCTCGACCCGACCCAGCGCGGGAGGGTCTGATGCCCGCCTACCTCCTCCGCCGCCTGTTCCAGTCGGCCCTGATCCTGCTCGGCGTCTCGCTCGTCACCTTCATCCTGCTCTATGTGCTGCCGGCCGACCCGGTGCGCCAGATCGCGGGCCGCTCGGCCACGCCGCAGGTGGTCGAGAACATCCGCCGGCAGCTGGGTCTCGACCAGCCCTTCCTCGTGCAGTACGGCCGCTATCTCTGGGGGCTGTTGCAGGGCGATTTCGGGCGCAGCTACCTGCAGAAGACCGACGTGGCGACGCTGATCGCCGCGCGTCTGCCCGCCACGCTGCAGCTGATGGGCGGGGCGATCCTGTGCGAGCTGGTTCTGGGCCTGACAATGGGCATCGTCGCCGCGCTGCGCCGGGGGCGGGCGCTCGATCAGGGGCTGATGATCGTCTCGTTCGTGGCGGTCTCGGCGCCGCAGTTCGTGGTGAGCCTGCTGCTGCTCTATGTCTTCGCGGTCAAGCTCGGCTGGTTCCCGATCGGCGGCTACGGCACGCTCTCGCATCTCGTGCTGCCCGCGGTGACGCTCGGGATCCTCGGCTCGGGCTGGTACAGCCGGATGATGCGCTCGAGCATGATCGACGTGCTGCGCCAGGACTACATCCGCACCGCCCGCGCCAAGGGCCTCACGCGCGGCCGCGTGATCCTGCGCCACGCGCTGCCCAACGCGATCCTGCCCATCGTGGCCATGATCGGCATCGACATCGGCATCTTCATGGGCGGCATCGTCGTGGTGGAAAGCGTGTTCGGCTGGCCCGGCATCGGCCAGCTCGCCTGGCAGGCGATCCAGCGCGTCGACATCCCGATCATCATGGGCGTCACCATGGTTTCGGCCTGCGCCATCGTGCTGGGCAACCTGCTGGCCGACCTCGTGGCGCCCTTCATCGACCCCCGCGTCAAGCTGAAATAACAAGACCAACAGGAGAGAACCATGAAAAGACTGCTCGCCTCCACCGCCGTGATGATGGCGCTCGCCCTGCCCGCGGCCGCGCAGGACTACACACCCGACCCGAACGCCCGGCCCGGCGGCACGATCACCATCACCTACAAGGACGATGTGGCGACGCTCGATCCGGCCATCGGCTACGACTGGCAGAACTGGTCGATGATCAAGTCGATCTTCGACGGGCTGATGGACTACGTCCCCGGCACGACCGAGCTGCGCCCCGGCCTCGCCGAAAGCTACGAGATCTCGGAGGACGGGCTCACCTACACGTTCAAGCTGCGCCCGGGCGTGACATTCCACAACGGCCGCGAGATGGTGGCCGAGGATGTCAAATACTCGCTCGACCGCGTGACCCTGCCCGAGACGCAGTCGCCGGGCGCGGGCTTCTTCGCTTCGATCAAGGGGTTCGACGCGATCTCGGACGGCTCGGCCACCACGCTCGAGGGGGTGACGGTGGTCGATCCCGCCACTGTGCGGATCGAGCTTTCGCGTCCCGACGCCACCTTCCTGCATGTCATGGCGCTGAACTTCGCCTCGGTCGTGCCGAAGGAGGCGGTCGAGGCCGCGGGCGCCGACTTCGGCAAGCAGCCGGTCGGCACCGGCGCCTTCAAGCTCGGCGAATGGACGCTCGGCCAGCGGCTCGTCTTCGAGAAGAACGCCGACTACTGGCGCGACGGCGTGCCCTATCTCGACAGCATCGTGTTCGAGGTGGGACAGGAGCCGATCGTGGCGCTCCTGCGGCTGCAGAACGGCGAGGTGGACGTGCCCGGCGACGGCATTCCGCCCGCGAAATTCACCGAAGTGATGGCCGATCCGGCGCAGGCCGAGCGCGTGGTCGAGGGTGGCCAGCTGCACACCGGCTACATCACGCTGAACGTGACCCAGCCGCCCTTTGACGATCTGAAGGTCCGTCAGGCCGTCAACATGGCGATCAACAAGCAGCGGATCACACAGATCATCAACGGCCGCGCCGTGCCGGCGACCCAGCCGCTGCCGCCCTCGATGCCGGGCTACACCGAAGGCTACGAGGGCTACCCGCACGATGTCGAGAAGGCCAAGGCCCTGCTGGCCGAGGCGGGCTTTGCCGACGGGTTCGAGACGGAGCTCTTCGTGATGAACACCGACCCGAACCCGCGGATCGCGCAGGCCATCCAGCAGGACCTGTCGCAGATCGGCATCAAGGCCTCGATCCAGAGCCTCGCGCAGGCCAATGTGATCGAGGCCGGCGGCAACGGCTCGGCGCCGATGATCTGGTCGGGCGGCATGGCCTGGATCGCGGATTTCCCTGATCCGTCCAACTTCTACGGCCCGATCCTCGGGTGCGCGGGCGCCGGCGAGGGCGGCTGGAACTGGTCGAAGTTCTGCGACGAGGCGCTCGACGCCAAGGCCACCGAGGCCGACAGCCTGGCCGATCCGGCCCGCGCCGAGGAGCGGCTGAAGCTCTGGTCCGACGTCTACATGGGCGTGATGGAGAAGGCGCCGTGGGTGCCGGTCTTCAACGAGCAGCGCTACACGATGAAATCCGCGCGCATGGGCGGCGACGACAGCCTCTATGTCGATCCGGTCTCGATCCCCGTGAACTACGACTATGTCTTCGTGACCGAGTAAGACCCATGTGCAAGGCCTGCAACTACACGATCCACGGCGCACAGCATCACTTCGGCTGGGACAATTCGCTCCTCCCGGTCGAACGTGTGGAGCCCGGCTCGACCATCCTCTTCCACTGCCAGGATTCCTCGGCAGGCCAGCTTGGGCCCTCGTCCGTGCTGGCCGACGTGGTGGCGCTCGATTTCGGCCGGATCAACCCGGTCTCGGGTCCGATCCACGTCGAGGGGGCCGAGCCGGGCGACGCGCTGAAGGTCACGATCGAGAGCTTCACCCCGCAGGTCCGCGAGGGCACGGGCTGGGGCTGGACGGCCAACATCCCGGGCTTCGGGCTTCTGGCCGACCAGTTCACCGAGGCGGCACTCCATATCTGGAAATACGATGCGCAAAGCCTCGCGCCTGCGCTCTGGGGCAAGGAGGGGCGCGTGCCCCTCAAGCCCTTCGCGGGCACCATCGGCAACGCCCTGGCCGAGCCGGGGCTGCATTCGGTGGTGCCGCCCAGGCGCGTGGGCGGCAACCTCGACATCCGCGACCTCGCGGCGGGCACGACACTCTGTCTGCCGGTCGAGGTCGCGGGGGCGCTGTTCAGCGTGGGCGACACCCACGCGGCGCAGGGCGACGGCGAGGTCTGCGGCACGGCCATCGAGAGCCCGATGGATGTGGTCCTGACCCTCGATCTGGTGAAGGGCGCGAACCTCAAGACCCCGCGCTTCACCACGCCCGGCCCCGTCACGCGCCACCTTGACGCCAGGGGCTACGAGGTCACGACCGGCATCGGCCCCGACCTGATGAGCGGGGCGCGCGATGCGGTTTCGGCGATGATCGACCATCTCTGCGCCACGCGGGGCATGGCGCCGGTCGAGGCCTACATGCTGGTCTCGACCTGCGGCGACCTGCGGATCTCCGAGATCGTGGACATGCCGAACTGGGTCGTGAGCTTCTACTTCCCGCGCGCCGTCTTCGAATGAGCGGCACGTCAACCCTTTCCGGGGCGGCCTCCGCCCCGGACTCAGGCGCCCTGCCCGCGCTCGCCGTCGAAGGGCTCGAAGTCTCGGTGCGCGCCGAAGGCGGGCTGCGCCCGCTCGTCTCGGGCCTGTCCTTCACGCTCGCCCGCGGCGAGACGCTCGCCATCGCGGGCGAGAGCGGCTCGGGCAAGTCGATCACCTCGCTCGCGATCATGGGCCTCCTGCCCCCGCCCGCCGTGCGGATCACCGGGGGGCGCATCAGGCTTGGCCGGACCGAGCTGACCGACCTGCCCGAGGGGCGGATGCGGGCAATCCGCGGCGACCGGGTGGCGATGATCTTCCAGGAGCCGATGACCTCGCTGAACCCGGTGCTGACCATCGGAATGCAGCTGGCCGAGGCGATCCGCGCCCACGAGACGGTCTCGAAGGCCGAGGCCCGCGCCCGCGCGCTCGAGGCGCTGCGCTCGGTGCGGCTGTCGCAGCCCGAGCGGCGGCTCGACCAGTATCCGCACGAGCTGTCGGGGGGGATGCGCCAGCGGGTGATGATCGCCATGGCGCTGGCGCTCCGCCCCGAGGTGCTGATCGCCGACGAACCCACCACCGCGCTCGACGTGACGGTGCAGCGCGAGGTGCTGGACCTTCTGCGCGACCTTCAGCGCGAGCTGGGAACGGCGATCATCCTCATCACGCACGACATGGGCGTGGTGGCCGAGATGGCCGACCGGGTGATCGTGATGCGCGACGGGCGCATGGTCGAGGAAGGCCCCGTGCGCCAGATCTTTGCCGATCCGCAGGCCGACTACACGCGCGCCCTTCTGGCCGCCGTGCCTCGCATGGGCGCAGGCCGCGGCCGTCCGCCCGTCGAGGCGGAGCCCATCGCCCGGCTCTCGGACCTGCAGGTGCGCTTCGACCTCAAGGGCGGGCTTCTCGGCCGCACGCAGGCACGCGTGCATGCCGTCGAACATGTCAGCTTCGACATCCGCCGCGGCGAGACCTTTGCTCTGGTGGGCGAGTCCGGCTGCGGCAAGTCCACCATCGCCAGGGCCATGGTCGAGCTTGTCCCGCACGAGGGCCGGATCGAGATCGGCGGCCAGGCCCTCGGAACACTCGACGCGGCAGGCCGCAAGGCGCTGCGCCGCCGGGTGCAGATCGTCTTTCAGGACCCGATGGCGGCCCTGGACCCCCGGATGCGGATCGGGGACCTCATCGCCGAGCCACTGGTGATCCACGGCATCGGCACCCCCGACGAGCGCCGCGCCCGCGTCGGCGACCTGCTCACCCGCGTGGGCCTCAGCCCCGCGCAGATGGAGCGTTACCCGCACGAGTTTTCGGGCGGCCAGCGTCAGAGGATCTGCATCGCCCGAGCGCTCGCCCTTCAGCCCGAGCTGATCATCGCCGACGAATCCGTCTCGGCGCTCGATGTGTCGGTGCAGGCGCGGGTTCTCGACCTGCTCGCCGCGCTCAAGCGCGAGTTCGGGATCGCCCTGCTCTTCATCAGTCATGACATGGCCGTGGTCGAGAATGTCTCGGACCGGGTGGCGGTGATGTATCTCGGCCAGATCGTCGAGATGGGCAGCCGCGATCAGGTCTTCGGCAATCCGCAGCATCCCTACACCCGGCGGCTGATCGAGGCGGTTCCGGTGCCCGATCCGACCCACCAGCGCCCGGCGACCCCGCGCCTTGCGGGCGAGATCCCGAGCCCGGTTCACCCGGTCGGCTCCGGCCCCGAGCGGGTGCGGCTGACCGATGTGGGTGGCGGGCATCTGGTGGCGATGTGACCGGGCCCCATGCAGTCACGCCACAGCCCGGCACTTGAGAAACAGGATGAGAATGTTCCGGCAACTCTCTGCTGAACATCGCTAAACCACAGACTAGACGTGCAGGAACCTTTCCCGAACCCGAGGCTCGGCGGCGAGATCCGCGCTGGAGCCCTGCCAGACCAGCCGGCCGCGCTCGATTACCACATGACGGTCCACGAGGCGCGACAGCGCGCCGATGTTCTTGTCGATCACGAGGATCGCCATCCCTTCCGCACGCAGCCGGCCGAGACAGTCCCAGATCTCGGCCCGGATCAGCGGCGCGAGCCCCTCGGTCGCCTCGTCGAGCACCAGAAGCCGCGGGTTCGTCATCAGCGCGCGGCCGATGGCCAGCATCTGCTGCTCGCCGCCCGAGAGCTGGCTGCCCCCGTGCCGCTTGCGCTCGGCAAGGCGCGGGAACAGGGCAAGGACCTTCCCGAGATCCCAGGGGCCGGGGCCGCGGGCGGTTGCGATCAGGTTCTCCTCGACGCTGAGGGTGGGGAAGATCTGCCGCCCCTCGGGCACGAGCCCGAGCCCCGCCCGCGCGATCACGAAGGGAGGGGCCCCGGTCAGGTCGCGCCCCGCCACCTCGATCCGACCCGAGGTCGGGCGCAGAAGGCCGAAGATCGTGCGGACGGTCGTGGTCTTGCCCATCCCGTTCCGGCCGAGCAGCGCCACCGCCTCGCCCGCGCCGAGGCCCAGATCGATCCCCGCCAGCACCTGCGAACCGCCGTAGCCCGCAAAGATCCCCTGCAGGCGCAGGAACATCAGCCGTCCTCCTCATCGCCCAGATAGGCCGCGCGCACCTCGGCATCCGCCCGGATCGCCTCCGGCCTCCCGGTGGCGATGACCCGGCCATAGACCAGGACGCTGATCCGGTCGGCCAGCGCGAAGACCGCCTCCATGTCATGCTCGATCAGGACGATCGAGAGCCGCCCCTTGAGGCCCGCAATCTGCTGAAGCAGCGCCGCGCTTTCGCGGTGGCCGGTGCCCGCCAGCGGCTCGTCAAGGAGCAGAACCTTCGGCTGCATCGCCAGCGCAATGGCGATCTCGAGCTGCCGCTTCTCGCCGTGCGAGAGCGTGCCCGCGATCCGACCCTCGGTCCCGCAGAGGCCCGCCGCCGCCAGCGCCGCCGCCGCGGCCTCGTTCAGCGCACGTTCGGACGCGGCCGGGCGGAGAAAGCGGAAGCTCGACCCCGAGCGCGCCTGCACCGCCAGCGCCACATTCTCGAGGGCGGTGAAGCCCGGCAGGATCGAGGTGATCTGGAACGACCGCGCCAGCCCCCGCCGCGCCCGGGCCGCCATGGAAAGGCGGGTGATGTCCTCGCCCCCGAGCAGGATCCGCCCCGCATCGGGCGCAAGGCTGCCCGACAGCTGGTGGATCAGCGTGGTCTTGCCCGCCCCGTTCGGGCCGATGATGGCGTGGATCTCGCCCTCGGCCAGATCGAAGGTGATGGCGTCGCTCACCTTCAGCGCGTCAAAGCTCTTGCTGAGCCCCCGGACCGACAGAGCGGGCGTCATTCGCGCGCCCGCCCCTTCAGCGCGCCGAGCAGTCCGCCGCGGGTGAAGAGCACGGCGAGAACCACCGCCGCGCCGAACGGAAGCCGCCAGTGCGTCGTGAACCGCGCCAGCGCCTCCTCGGACAGGATGAAGGCCAGCGCGCCAAGCACAGGCCCCGTCAGCGTCCCCATGCCCCCGAGCACCACCATCGCGATCATCTCGCCCGACCGCGCCCAGCCCATGTAGGACGGCGAGACGAAGGCCGCGTGGTTGGCCAGCAGCACCCCCGCCAGCGCGGCGATCATCCCGGAAAGCGCGTAGGCGGTCAGCCGGTAGGCGAAGGGCGAGAAGCCGATGGCCTGCATCCGCGTCTCGTTCTCGCGGGTTCCGGCCAGCACCCGACCAAAGCGCGACCGGGTAACGGCCCGCAGCCCGAGCCAGAGAGCGGCCAGAAGCGCGAGCACCGTGTAGAAGAAGCGCAGCGTCCCGTTGAAGGGCTCGGCGCCGAAGAGGGTCGAGCGGGCGGCGAGCGTCATGCCGTCGTCGCCGCCATAGGCCGAGAGCGAGCTCATCAGGAAGTAGGCCATCTGCCCGAAGGCGAGCGTGATCATGATGAAATGCACGCCGCGGGTGCGCAGCGAGATCGCCCCGGTGACCAGCGCGAAAACCCCGGCCGCGGCCAGCGCCACCGGCACCTGCCATTCGAGCCCGGTGATCCCGTTCGCGGCGAGGATGCCCGCCGCATAGGCGCCGATCCCGAGGTAGGCCGCATGGCCAAAGGAGACCATCGCGCCGAAGCCCAGGATCAGGTCGAGCGAGAGCGCCGCAATCGCAAAGATCAGCGCGCGCGTGAGGACCACCGTCAGGAAGGGCTCGCCCAGGGCCGCAAAGACCGCCGGCATCGGCAGAAGGAGGAGCAGAAGCCCCGCCATGACCCGATCGGAGGACAGCGGACTCATCTCTGCACCGGGAAGAGGCCGGCGGGCCGGACGGCGAGGATCGCCGCCATCAGGATGTAGATGAGCATGGGGGCGAGCGTCCGCCCCGTCTGGCTCGCCGCGTCGGGCTCCAACAGGCTGCGGAGCAGGATCGGCCCGAAGGTGCGGCCAAGCGTGTCCACCAGCCCCACCAGTAGCGCCGCCACGAAGGCGCCGCGGATCGAGCCGATCCCGCCGATCACGATCACCACGAAGGTGAGGATCAGCACCGTGTCGCCCATGTCGGGCTCGGCCGAGACGATGGGCACCATCATGGCGCCCGCAAAGCCCGCGAGCATCGCCCCGGCCCCGAAGACCAGCAGGAACAGCCGGTTGATGTCGGTTCCGAGGGCCGAGACCATCGCCCGGTTCGAGGCCCCTGCGCGCAGCAACATCCCCATCCGCGTCCGGTGGATCGCCCACCAGAGCGCGGCCGCGACCCCCAGCCCCGCGGCCAGGATCGCCAGCCGATAGACCGGATAGCGCAGGTTGCCCCAGATCGGGATCGAGCCCGAAAGCGCCTCGGGCATCTCGACCGAGATGGGCGCCGAGCCCCAGATCAGGCGCACGCCCTCGTTCAGCATCAGCATGAGCCCGAAGGTCACGAGCACCTGATCGAGGTGGCTGCGGTCATACAGCCTTCGGATCACCAGCCGCTCGAGGATCAGTCCGAAGGCCAGGGCGAGCGGCACCGCACAAAGGAGGCCCAGAAGGAAGCTGCCCGTCACTCCCGCAAAGGCCGCGGCCAGGTAGGCCCCCACCATGTATTGCGAGCCATGCGCGAGGTTGATGACGTCCATCACCCCGAAGACCAGCGTCAACCCCGCCGCCACAAGGAACAGCAGGATGCCGAACTGCAGACCGTTGAGGCCCTGGAGGATCAGGAGGTTCGTCATGGGACCATGGCCGGCGCAGGGGCTTGCGCCCCCGGCCTCACTTCATCGGGCACTCGGCCGCGTAGGCATCGACGGGCTTCTCGAGCACCTTCTCGACGATCTGGGTCTGGAACTTCCCGTCCGGCCGCTCGGCCACCTGCGTGACGTAGAAATCCTGCAGCGGGAAGTGGTTCGGCCCGAAGGCGAAGTCGCCCCGCACGCTCTCGAAGTCTGCGGCCTTCAGCGCGGCGCGCAGCGCGTCCTTGTCCGACAGATCGCCGCCCACCGCCGTCACCGCCGCATCAAGCAGATAGGCCGCGTCATAGGCATGGGCCGCGTAGGAGGCGGGCACGCGGTCGTATTTCGCCTCGAAGGCCGCGACGAAGGCACGGTTCTTCTCGGTATCGAGGTCGGGCGCCCAGTCGCCGCCCGAGTAGAAACCGACCGCATCCTTCTTCTGCGCGGGCAGCGTCACCTCGTCCACGGTGAAGGTCGAATAGAAGGGGATCGCCTCCAGACCCGCCTGCCGATACTGGCGCACGAAGTTCACGCCAAGCCCACCCGGCATGAAGGCATAGACCGCATCCGGTGCCGCCGCGGCGATCTGCGCCAGCTCGGCCGAATAGTCCATCTGGTCGAGCGGCACATAGAGCTCCTCGGCCACTTCGCCCGAGTAGGTGCGCTTGAAGCCGGTGAGGTGATCCTTGCCGGCCTGGTAGTTCGGCGCGATCAGGAAGACGCGCGCGGCCTTGTCGCTGACGTAGGCGCCCACCACCTCGTCGGGCTGGTCGTTCTGATAGGAGACGGCGAAGAAGTTCGGGTTGCAGCCCGCGCCGGCCAGCGCCGAGGGGCCGGGGTTGGGCGACAGGACGAAGACGCCCGCCTCGGTCAGGGGCCCGGTGATCGCCATCTGCACGTTCGAATACATGGCGCCGATCACGACATCGACCTTGTGCGATTCCACCAGCTCGCGCGCGCGGTTCACCGCCACGTCGGGCTTGAGTTCGTCATCGACCACCACGACCTCGGCCTCGAGCCCGCCGATCCTGCCGCCCAGCTCCTCGAGTGCGAGCAGGAAGCCGTCGCGCCCCTGCTCGCCCAGCACCGCCGCCGAACCCGAGAGCGTCATCACCACGCCCACCTTGATGCTCTCGGCCAGCGCCGGCGACGCGGCCAGCGCAAGGCCCGCAGACAGGGCCGATAGCCTCGTGATCCGTTTCATCTCCGTCTCCCTCGTTGTCGCGGCCCCTCTTCGCCCTGCGGCTGGTCGGCCTTGGGCCAAGTTGTGGGCGATCCGGGGCAACCGCGCAACATGGAAAGAGCGGGCCTCGCGTGGTCTTGCCCCCGTTTTAGCGGACACTCAGGCGTTTGCGGTTTGGGCTGCGAAGAACTCGCGGGGCGAGCGCATTATGGCCCTGAGTGCGGGTGGTTGTCGTTGTAGTCTCGATCCAGGCTCCGATCAAACCGAGAGCGGTCTGTGCGTCCGGCAACGGCGTCACCTGGACGTAGTCGCGTCTAAGCGTCTTCACAAAAGCCTCCGAGATGCCGTTGCTCTGCGGGCTCTGGACCGGTGTGAAGCAGGGCTTCAGACCGAGTTGGCAGGCGAAGATCCGGGTGTCCTTCGCGATGTAGGGGGGTCCGTTGTCGGAGAGCATCTCGATAACCGATGGGGCGCGTTATGCGCCGTTGCGGCGTTCGACGGCTTCGAGCATGATGTCTCGGATGTCGGAGCCGCTGATACCGACGTTGACCACGGCCCGCCAAGGAGATGATCTCCCGATCTTGGGCTGATGAAGGCGCCGCGGACGATGTCCGCGTCCGAGCCGGGTGAACTCGAACCCGTCGCTGCACCAGCGCAGGTTGGGGCGCATGAGCTGGCGTTCGAATTCGCGGATGCGGTCCTCCATCTGGCGGACGACCCTGTTGCTGGTGACGTCATCGTCTTCCGTCACGGCGACACTCCCCACTTCGAGCATGAGCCGCCGCCAACGATACAACAGGTTTGGCCTACGCTATTGCGGCGCGCCACGACCAATATGCTGGACCGATCGTCCAGCGTCTCCTCCACGATCCGCAGCTTCTCGGTGCAGCCAAGCGGCGGCGCCGGCCGCCATCGGTGACGATCTCTATCTCAGGCATGAGCACGTACTCAGGCATATGCCTGAGCCTCCACGGTTATACCAAATGTCCGGCCGAAATGGGGGCTAGTTCAGGCCGTGCGGCTGCCGGCCTTGCGGCCAGTGCGCCGCCGCCTAGCTTGAAGCTGGCCTAGACAACTCCAGGCATATGGGAGGACGTGTCACATGCCACGCAGACAGGGCCTGCGCGCTCTCCTGCATCGCTCCGAGGACGGGAGACGCCGTTCGGTGTTTCACCGGCTGGGATGGTTCCTGCTGCTTTGGCTCGGCGGTGTGGCGGCAGTGTCTGCCGTGGCGATGCTCATCCGCACGGCGTTACGCTGACGGCGCCCCGCACCGAACCTCCCGTTCAAGGCGGAGGGGAGCGATCAGCGAGCTTCACGTCGGGCTAGGGGGGACGATGTCGGGGCTGTTCCTGCGCCAGCTGGCCGAGAAGACACGCCGGGGCCTTAGTCTCCAGGCTCATTGACAGAGCCAGAACAGGACGATGGATGCCAGGGCGACAGTGGAGAAGAAAGTCTCCGGGCGTCGGTCGTTTCGGGTAGGGACCCGTCGCCAGTCCTTGAGCCTGCCGAACATTATCTCGATGCGGTTGCGCCGCTTGTAACGCCTCTTGTCATGTTTCACGGCGGTCTTTCGGGACTTCCGACCAGGGATGCAGACCTTCATCCCCTGTCTTTCAACGCTTCTCTCAGCCAGTCCGCGTTCGGAAGGCCACCGAGGAGAGCTGCCGCTCCGGTGTAGTCGC